>VBNY01000086.1 GCA_005877705.1 Gammaproteobacteria bacterium | reverse complement strand
AGATTGTCCTCGGCAACACATTCCATCTGATGTTGCGCCCGGGCGCCGACATTGTCGCTGCGCACGGCGGGTAGCACGGCTTCATGCACTGGATGCGCCCGATCCTCACCGATTCAGGCGGCTATCAGGTCTTCAGCTTGAAGAGCCTGCGCAAGATCACGGAGGAGGGGGTTCGCTTCCGTTCGCCCTTCGACGGCAGCGAGGTGGAGCTGACCCCTGAGGACTCCATGGACGTGCAGCTCAAGCTGGGCTCGGACATTGCCATGGCGCTGGATGACTGTACCGCGCATCCCGCGACGGCAAGCGAGACACGCGAGTCCATGGAGCGCTCGATGCGGTGGGCCTCGCGCAGCCATGCGCACTACCACCGGGAGGAGCCCCCGGGAGGCCTCTTCGGGATCGTGCAAGGGGGCATGCACGCGGCGCTGCGCCTCGCCTCGCTGGAGTCCTTGATGCGGCTCGACTGGCCGGGTCTGGCTGTCGGGGGGCTCGCGGTCGGCGAGCCCGACGAGGAGCGGCTGCGCATGCTGGAGACACTCGTCCCGCACATGCCGGCCGACCGGCCGCGCTACCTCATGGGCGTCGGCCGCCCCGAGGACATCGTGGCGGCCGTACTGCGCGGCATCGATATATTCGACTGCGTGATGCCAACCCGCCACGCCCGCAATGGCCACCTGTTCACCTCGTCCGGGGTCATCAACATCCGCAACAGCGCCCACCAGGCCGATCTCGGGCCCATCGATCCGGCTTGCGCCTGCTACACGTGCCGCAACTACACACGCTCCTACCTGCGCCACCTCGACCGCTGCAACGAGATCTTGGGTTGCCGCCTGAACACGCTCCACAACCTGCACTTCTACCTGGAGCTGATGCGCTCGCTGCGTACGGCCATAGCGCAGGGACGGCTCGGGGCCTGGGCCGGCGGCTATCTTGCGGCCCGGAAGGCGGCGGGTCCTGTGGCATAATGCCGCCCCTTCGCTTCCCCCGCTAGGGTGTATGAAAAATGAATGGCTTGATTCCCGCGGCCTGGGCGCAGGGCGCAGCCGGTGGCGCAACCAACCAGTTCGCGCCGCTGCTGATGATGGTGGTGTTCATCGTCATCTTCTATTTCCTGCTCATCCGCCCGCAGCAGAAGAAGGCGAAGGAGCACCAGGCGCTGGTCTCCAAACTCTCGGTCGGCGATGAGGTCGTGACCACCGGCGGCATGCTGGGCCGGGTCACCGATGTCGGCGACACCTTCATCACTCTGGAGGTCGCCGACGGCGTGCGCGTCAAGGTACAGAAGTTCCAGGTCGCCTCGCTCATGCCCAAGGGCACACTGAAAAGCGCCTGAAAATGCTCGAATACGCTCGCTGGAAATACATCCTCGTCGCAACCGTCCTGGTGCTCGCCCTGCTGTTCGCGCTGCCGAACTTCTTCGGCGAGGACCCCGCCCTGCAGGTGGCGCGCAAGGACCACGCAGCCGTCACCGCGGACGCCGTCCAGGCAGTGGAGGCATTCCTCAAGGAGCGGGGCGTGCATTTCGACAAGACCTACATCGACAATGGGCGGCTCATGGTGCGCTTCGCGAGCGTCGCGGACCAGTTGGCGGCGCGCGACGCCGTCAACGAGCGCTTCACGGGAACTTACATTACGGCGCTGTCGTTCGCGCCGCGGACGCCTGAGTTCTTGCGCAAACTGGGACTGCGCCCCATGCCGTTGGGGCTCGATCTGCGCGGCGGCCTCTATCTTCTCTACCAGGTCGATGTGAACGGCGCCGTCAACCAGGCCCTGGAGGGCTACGCGCAAGATGCGCGGCGGGCGCTGGCCGCGGCCAACATCCCCTTCAAGGACGTCACGGTCGTGGCCGTCGAGGGCAACCGGCCGACGGCCGTGCGGGTGGTGTTGCCGCCCGAAGCGGACGTCAACGCAGCCCGCAGCGCACTCACCCAGCCGCTGCAGGGCCTCAACATCACGACGGAAAGCCTGCCCAGCGGGTCCGCCATCCAGGCCGCGCTCACGCCCGCCCAGATCCGCGAGCGCCAGGACTACGCCATCCAGCAGAACATCACGACGCTGCGCAATCGGGTGAATGAGCTCGGTGTGTCGGAGCCGATCGTCCAGCGCCAGGGAGTCGACCGTATCAACGTCCAGCTGCCCGGCGTGCAGAACTCCGCCGAGGTCAAGGACATTCTCGGCCGGGTGGCGACGCTCGAGTTCCGGCTCGAAGACATGCAGAACAGCGTGTACGAAGCGATGCAGCGCGGCCGCGCCCCGCTCGGTTCCAAACTCTACACGCACACGCGCTTCGGGCGCCCGATCCTGCTCAAGCGCGACATCATCGCCACGGGCGATCAGCTCACGAATGCCACGGTGGGCCAGAGTCCCGAGGGCCCGGCGGTCAACGTGAAACTCGATGCGCGCGCCGGCGAGAACATGCTGAAGACCACGCGCGCCAACCTCAACAAGCGCATGGCCGTCGTGCTCATCGAGAAGCGCCGCGAGACCAGCGAAGTCGATGGCAAGAAAGTCACGCGCGACGTGACCGACGAGCAGGTCATCAATGACGCGACGATCCGCGGTGTCTTCAGCAACAACTTCCAGATTACCGGCCTGAGCGCCGGAGAGGCGCGCGAGCTTGCCTTGCTGCTGCGTTCCGGTTCCCTGGCGACGGTCATCTATCCGATCGAGGAGCGGGCGGTGGGGCCGAGCCTCGGCCGGGACAACATCGACAAGGGCGTCACGGCGCTGGTGCTCGGGATGGCCGGCGTGTTCGCGTTCATGGCGATCTATTACCGGACTTTCGGCGTCGTGGCGGATCTCGTGCTGCTCGCGAACGTGGTGCTGCTCACTGCACTGCTGTCGATGATGCGCGCGTCGCTGTCGCTGCCTGGGATCGCCGGCATCATCCTGACGGTCGGTATGGCCGTGGACGCGACGTGCTGATCTATGAGCGCATCCGCGAGGAAATCCGCAAAGGCGTTTCGCCGCAAGCGGCCATCCGCGCGGGCTTCGAGAAGGCGTTCTCGGCGATCGCGGACTCCAATATCACGACCTTGATCGCCGGCGTGGTGCTGTGGGTGTTCGGCACTGGCCCCATCCGGGGGTTCGCCGTGGTGCTCACACTCGGCATCGCCACTTCGATGTTCACGTCCTTGATGGGTAGTCGCGCTCTCCTAACGCTCATGTACGGCGGCCGGCGCAAGATTGCGCGGCTGTCGATCTAAGGATTGCCCGCGTGGAATTTTTCAGTCACCAGACCAGCTACCCGTTCATGGCCACACGCAAGGTGTGGTACACGCTGTCGGCCGTGTTGATGCTCCTGTCGTTCGTGTCGTTCTTCACCCGCGGCCTCAACCTCGCCATCGACTTCACCGGTGGCGTGAGCGCGGAGGCTACCCTCACGCGCGCGGCCAATGTCGATGAGGTGCGCCGCCGGCTGGCCGCCGCGGGCTTCCGCGACCCGCAGGTGCAGAACTTCGGTTCCTCGCGCGACATCTCCATCCGCCTGCCCCCTGATCCATCGCAAACGGCGATCACCATCCACACGAAGCTCGAGACGGTGCTGAAGTCCATCGACCAGGGCGCCCAGGTGGTGCAATTGGACGTGGTCGGCCCTCAGGTCGGCAACGAGCTGCGCGTCAGCGCCATGTGGGCGCTGTTCTTCACGTTGCTGCTGATCTTCCTCTACATCGCCTTCCGCTTTCATACCTGGCGGCTGTCGCTCGGAGCCATTCTCGCGGTGATGCATGACCCGATCCTGGTGCTGGGCTTCTTCTCGGCCACGCAGACACCCTTCGATCTGGCGGTGGTGGCGGCTATCCTGGCGGTGATCGGTTACTCCCTCAACGACACGGTGGTCGTGTTCGACCGGATCCGCGAGCGCTTCGAGACCAATCGCCGGCTGCCCTCCGATGTCGTGCTCGACCAGTCCATCAACCAGACTCTGTCGCGGACGATCATGACCAAGGTCGTCACGTCGATCGTCGTGGTGGCGCTGCTGTTCCTCGGAGGGCCGGTCCTCAAGGGCTTCTCGGAAGCGCTGATGATCGGCATCATCGCGGGGACGTACTCCTCGATCTATATCTCGAGCGCGATCGCGCTGGATTTCGGTCTGACCGCGGAGCACGTGTTCCCCACGGTGAAGAAAGCCGCGGCCGACCACCTCCCATAGCGGAGCCACGCAGGCGGGCAACTGTACTCGATGTCCGCCCTGATCACCGACCCGCAGACCTGGGTGGCGTTCGTAACGCTGTCGCTGTTAGAGATCGTTCTCGGCATCGACAACATCGTCTTCATCTCGATCCTCGTGGCGCGCTTGCCACGAGCCGAACAGCAGCTGGCGCGCATCACCGGGCTCACGCTCGCGATGCTCACCCGCACGGCACTGCTGTTCTCGATCGTGTGGCTCACGCGCCTGGTGCAGCCATGGTTCTACCTCGGCGCGCGCCCAGTCTCGGCACGTGACCTTATCCTGCTTCTCGGCGGGCTTTTCCTGATTGCCAAGGCTGTCGTGGAGATCCATCACACGCTGGAGGGCGCCGGGGTACAAGAGCGGGGTCAACCCCTGCATGCGAGGTTGTTGCCGATCGTGGCGCAGATCGCGGCTATCGATGTCGTCTTCTCGCTCGATTCAGTGTTCACCGCCGTGGGACTCGCGAAGGATCTGCCGATCATGGTCGCGGCGATCATCGTGGCGATCCTGGTGATGATGTGGGTATCGCGCTCTATCGGCGCGTTCATCGAGCGCTACCCGACCATCAAGATGCTGGCGCTCGCGTTCCTGATCCTCATCGGTGTCGCGCTCGTCGCCGAAAGCTTTCACTTCGAGATCCCCAAGGGGTATCTCTACTTCGCGATGGCGTTCTCCGTCGCGGTGGAGTTGATCAACACCCGTGTGCGGCGTTGACGTCCGCTCCGCTAGCGTGTCGTGGCGGCGCCGACGCTCACTGAGCCAGCCGCGGAAGGCCGCAACTTGCTGTGGCGATAACCGTAACCCACGTACACGAGCAAGCCGATTACGGACCACACGGCCAGGCGCACCCAGGTTGCCAGGCCGAGCGAAACCATCATCAAGCGGAACGGGCGCGGCAGGTCGGGGCGGGTCCGGCGCAGCACCAGCACGCCCAAGCACACCGTGACGAATGCCGCCAGCGTGCCGATCGATACCAGGTGGCCGAGCAGGCCGACCGGAAACAAGCCGCCGATGAGCGCGGCCGACACCCCGGTCACCAGCGTGCCGGTGGAGGGCGTGCGGAAGCGCGGATGCACCCGACCGAAGAATTGCGGCAGCAGACCGTCGCGCGCCATGGCGAAGAAAATCCGCGCCTGCGCGATGGTCATGACCAGCATGACCGAGGTCATGCCGGCGACGGCGCCGAGTTTCACCGGAATGCCCAGCCAGTGCAGGCCCGGATACTTGTCGAGGGCGAGAGCCACCGGCGCTGCGACATTCAGCTCCGTGTAGCTCACCATGCCGGTGAGCACGGCGGAGACGATCACGTACAGGACGGTGCAGATGATGAGGCTTGCCAGGATGCCGATGGGCATGTCGCGCTGCGGGTTCTTGCTCTCCTGGGCCGCCGTCGAGATGGCATCAAAGCCGATGTAGGCGAAGAAGATGACGCCTGAGGCCGCCAGGATGCCACTCACACCGTACACACCCCATGAACCGGTGTTGGGCGGCACGAACGGGTGCCAGTTGGCGCTGTTGATGTAACTTACGCCAAACAGGATGAACAGCACGATCACCGTGACCTTGATGGTTACGATGACGGAGTTGAAGACGGCCGACTGCTTGATGCCGATGTAACAGATGGTGGCAATGACCGCGACGATCAATATGGCGGGCAGGTTGATGATGGCCCCGGTGAGCCTCAGGTGCAGTGCGTCCGCACCCTGATCGATTGGCGCGTTCGCCAGCGCGGCGGGGATGTGGATGTGCAGCTGCTCGAGCAGGCTGATGGCGTAACCCGACCAGCCGACCGACACGGTCGCGACCGCAAACAGGTACTCGAGCACCAGGTTCCAGCCGATGAACCAGGCGACGCCCTCGCCGAGCGTGGCATAGGAGTAGGAGTAGGCGCTGCCGGACACCGGGATCATCGCGGCGAACTCCGCGTAGCACAGGCCCGCGAACGTGCAGCCGATTCCCGCGACAATGAACGACAGCGGCAAGGCCGGGCCGGCGTTGTTGGCGGCCGCGACGCCGGTGAGCACGAAAATGCCCGTGCCGATGATGCCACCGATGCCGAGCAGTGTCAGTTGCGTGGCGGTGAGCGCGCGCCGCAACTGGTTGCCGGAAGCCTCCTGCTCGTGCAGCTCGGCTATGGACTTGGTCGCAAGAAGCTGGCGTGACATATAACCCCCAGGGGCGCCGAAGCGAAATTGAGCTCCGGGGGACCCCGACACTTGCGCCGGACTCTACACAAGCGACTTGGGGAAAGCGAGCAAGCTGGCCGTGTTGGCCACGACCTTCAGGTTGTGCGCAGCTCTTGCGGCACGAACGGCGCGAATGCGCTGACCAGGGCGCTGTAGACCTTGGGCGTGCCCGCAATGACGTGGCCTTCCTGGCGATACTGCTCTCCGGTGAGCGTGCCGATCCGGCCGCCAGCTTCCTGGATGAGCAGCGTTCCGGCAGCCGTGTCCCACGGCGAGAGGCCGATTTCCCAGAACGCATCGACACGGCCTGCGGCGACATAAGCCAGGTCGAGGGCGGCCGCGCCGGGCCGCCGCACACCCGCCGTAAGCTCCATCGCGGACCTCAGCATGGCGAGGTACGCCTCCATGTAGCGCGCGTTGGCGCGGTATGGAAAGCCCGTGGCAACGAGCGCACCATCGAGAGTACGCTGCTTGCTCACGCGCATGCGCCGGTTGTCGAGGTGTGCGCCGCTGCCGCGCGTGGCGGTGAACAGCTCCTGGCGCATGGGGTCGTACACCACCGCGTGCTCGAGCCGGCCCTTCTGCTGGCAGGCGATCGACACTGCAAACACCGGGAACCCGTGTAGGAAGTTCGTGGTCCCATCAAGCGGGTCTATGATCCATACGGTATCGCTGTCCCCGCTGCGCCCACTCTCCTCCGCCAGGAACGCGTGATTCGGGTAATGGCGCCGGATGATGGCGATGATCTCGTGCTCGGCAGCGTGGTCGACCTCGCTCACGAAGTCGTTACGCCCCTTGGACGTGATGGTGAGCGCCTCGAGGCGGTTGAGGCTGCGGACGATGACTTCGCCGGCGCGGCGCGCGGCGCGTACTGCGATATTGAGAAGCGGCTGCACGGTAAATAAGCTCTTGTGACCGATTGGCGCAGGACCAGCGAAGCGTATATTGGATCCGCGCTAGGGTAACAGAGTGACCAACCAGCGACTGAAATCGCCTGCATGAAGTCCAGCGACATTCGCATCGTGCTCGTCGAGCCCTCGCACCCCGGCAACATCGGGGCGGTGGCGCGCGCCATGAAGAACATGGCGCTCGAGGATCTCGTGCTGGTCAAACCGAAGCAGTTCCCGCATGAGGAAGCGACCGCACGCGCCTCCGGAGCCGGCGATGTGCTGACCCGGGCACGCGTAGTGGATTCAGTGCCCGAGGCTATCGCCGGCTGTGGCTTCATTGCGGCGACCACTTCGCGCGATCGCGACCAGTACTTCCGTGTGCTCGATGTGCGTGAGGCCGCAGAGCGCATCGTCAGCGAGTCGCGCCGTACGCCGGCGGCGGTGTTATTCGGTGCGGAACGAACGGGGCTGCGGAACGAGGAGTTGGAGGCGGCCCATGTTCTGATCCGCATTCCCGCCAGCGAAGGCTATCCGTCTCTCAACCTTGCGATGGCCGTGCAACTCGTCGCGTATGAGCTGTTGCGCGCGCAGGGTGCGAGAGTCGTCGGGCGAGGGCCGGGAGCTGCCCCGCTGGCGAGCCCCGAGGAGATGGAGCGGCTCAACGCGCACTTGGCGCAGGTGCTCGAGGAGATCGATTTCCGTGACCGCACGCAGAGCGGCACGCATCTCACGGCGCGTATCCGGCGGTTCCTGCAGCGTGCCGAGCTGGACGAGAACGAGGTACACATTCTGCGCGGCATATTGACGGCCGTGCAGAGTCGGCGGCGCCACGCGGGTGCCGGCCCGAGCGGACCCATTTACCTGGACTACGCCGCGACGACTCCCGTGGATCCCGCGGTCGCGGCGGCCATGAGCGCCTGCCTGACGCTGGAGGGGGATTTCGGCAACGCCGCCTCCGCCACCCACCCGTTCGGCCGGCAAGCGGCCGCGCGCATCGAGACGGCGCGGGCCCAGGTCGGCGCACTGATCGGCGCCGAGCCGGACGAGATCGTGTTCACCTCCGGGGCGACCGAATCCAACAATCTGACGATTCTCGGGCTCGCGCGCGCGAACGCGGACCGCAGACGGCATATCGTCACCTCGCGCATCGAGCACAAGGCCGTGCTCGATCCCTGCAAGCGTCTCGAGAAAGAGGGATTCAACGTCACTTACCTGACGCCCGATCGCGCTGGGCGGATCGATCCGGATGCGGTTCGCGCGGCGCTGCGCCCTGACACCGTGCTCGTCTCGATCATGTATGTGAACAACGAGATCGGGGTCATGCAGGATGTGGAGGCCATCGGTGCGCTGTGTCGCGAGCGCGGCGTCGCCTTCCACAGCGACTGCGCCCAGGCAGCGGGCAAAGTGCCGCTCGATGTGCGCAAGCTGTGCGTCGATTTCGTCTCCTTTACGGCGCATAAGCTCTACGGACCCAAGGGGGTGGGCGCGCTCTACGTCCGCCCCGGCGCGCGTCCAGGGATCCAGCCCGTGGCCTACGGAGGCGGGCAGGAGCGAGGCTTGAGACCTGGCACGCTGGCCACACATCAGATCGTGGGCTTCGGAGTCGCCTGCCAAATCGCCGCCCGACAGCTGGCCGGCGAGCAGGCGCGGCTCACTGGACTGCGTGAGCGGTTGTGGACGGGCCTCGCCGCCGTCGGGGGCGCCCACCTCAATGGCGAGGGGGCGCCGCGGGTGCCCGGCATCCTCAATGTGTCGTTCGAGGGAGTGGAAGGGGAGAGCCTGGTGACTGGCTTGGGTGGACTGGCGATCTCCACGGGCTCGGCCTGCAACTCAGCGTCGGCCGAGCCCTCCTATGTCCTGCGCGCCCTGGGCCGCGATACTCAGCTCGCCCAGAGCTCGCTGCGCCTGAGTCTCGGCCGCTATACGACCGCCGCCGACGTGGATTTCGCGGTCGAGGCCGTGCGGCACGAGGTCGGGCGATTGCGGGCGCTGTCGCCGGCGGCCGCTGCGCCGGCATCTTGGACCGCGCCGCCGGCCGCCGAGGCAGCGCCGGCGCCGAACCCTTCCACCGCGCCGGGAGGACTGGGCGATGGCCGTGACCGCACAGCGCTCGCGGGCGAGGCGGGCGGCCCCGGGCAGGAGGTCTGGGTGCGGTTTCACCTGCTGGTCGAGGACAGCACTGTGAAGGACGCACGTTTTCAGGCCTACGGCTGCCCCCATACTCTGCAGGTGGCCGCGTGGCTCGCCCGGCAGCTTCCCGGCCGGACCCGCTCGGAGCTGGTTCCCGGTAGACCGGCGAGCTGGGCCGAGGCGCTATCGGTCCCCGTGGAGAAACTCGGTCGCCTGTTCGTGGTCGAAGACGCTCTGCACGCGTGCCTGCGGCGCTGGCCACAAGCGTAATATAGGAAGCTGATGACAATCTCGCTGACCGAATCCGCTGCCAATCGCGTCAAGACTTTCCTCTCCACGCGGGGCAGCGGCGTGGGTCTGCGGCTCGGTGTACGCAAGACCGGGTGTTCAGGGTTCGCCTACGTCATCAATTACGCGGACGAAGCGCAGCCGGGTGATGTCGTGTTCGAGGACCGGGGCGTGAAGGTCTTCGTCGAAGCAGGCAGCCTGGGCCTCCTGGATGGCACGACCGTGGATTTCGTCAAGCAGGGACTGAACGAGGCTTTCCGCTTCCGCAACCCGAACGTGAAGGGCGAGTGCGGCTGCGGGGAGAGTTTCTCCGTCTAAGGCCTCCCGCCGCGGCAAAAACCCTTAACTAACCGGCACTTCCGGCGCACGTCAAATTGCCGCGAGCGCGTGCTCCAAGGTACACTCCGGCGGTTGGTTCGGGCTCTCGCCGCAGCGGTGCCGCAGACACGCGCGCGTCGATGCGCACTTCAGTCCGCCCGCATAACATCCGCCTGTTTTTGAAAGGTCCAAGCGAATGGCGCTCGAGCGCACCCTCTCCATCGTCAAGCCCGACGGCGTCAGAGGCAATCTGATCGGCGAGGTCTATCGGCGCTTCGAGAAGTCCGGCCTCGCGGTCATCGCGGCGCGCATGCTCTGCCTGTCGCAGCGTGAGGCGGAAGGCTTCTACGCCGTGCATCGCGAACGTCCGTTCTTCAAGGACCTCGTGCGCTACATGACATCGGGTCCCGTGATGGTACAGGTGCTCGAGGGGGAGAACGCGATCGCCCGCAACCGCGACATCATGGGCGCGACCGATCCGAAGCAGGCCGCGCCCGGCACGATCCGCGCCGATCTCGCCGTGAGTATCGAGCAGAACGTAGTCCACGGATCCGACGCGCCGGATACGGCCGCGCGCGAGATCGCTTACTTCTTCAGCGTGACGGAGCTGCACCCGCGTAGCTGACATCGACCGCCAGCCAAGCGCCATGACTTCCTCCGCCACAAGCCGCACCAACCTGCTGGGCCTGCCGCGTCCGGCGCTGGAGGCGTTCGTCGCGCAGCTCGGCAGTAAGCCGTTCCGCGCGCGCCAGTTGATGAACTGGATATACAAGCGCGGCGAGGCCTCATTCGAGAACATGACGGACCTCGCCAAGGAGTTCCGCCCCAGGTTGAGCGAGCACGCGCAAGTGTGTGTCCCCGACATCGTCACGCTGCAACGTTCGGCGGACGGCACGTGCAAATGGACGCTGCGCGCCGACGCATCGCAGGCGTTCGAGATGGTCTTCATCCCCGAGCCCGACCGCGGCACGCTGTGCATCTCCTCGCAGGTCGGCTGCGCCCTCGACTGCTCGTTCTGCGCGACCGCGCAGCAGGGCTTCAATCGCAATCTGAGCACCGCCGAGATCGTGGGGCAGGTGTGGCTCGCCGGGCGCGAGTTGGCCGATGCCCACGGGACCGGGCCGCACGGCGCCGACCGTCTGGTCACCAACGTCGTCTTGATGGGCATGGGCGAGCCGCTCGCGAACTTCCGTAACGTCGTGCCCGCGATGCGTATTCTACTGGATGACTTCGGCTTCGATCTGTCGCGGCGGCGCGTGACGCTGTCGACATCCGGTCTCGTGCCGCAGATCTACAAGCTCGCCGCGGAAATCAACGTCGCACTCGCAGTCTCACTGCACGCGCCCAACGACGAGTTGCGCAGCGAGCTCGTTCCGATCAACCGCAAACACCCGATCGCGGAGCTGCTCGAGGCCTGCTGGCACTACCTCGACGAGCAGAACGGCCGCAGCGTGACGTTCGAGTACGTCATGCTCGACGGTGTGAACGATTCGCCCGCTCAGGCGCGCGCGCTGAGTTCGCTGCTCAAGGGGCACCCCGCGAAGGTCAACCTGATTCCGTTCAACCCGTTCCCCGGCACGCGCTACAAGCGCTCGCCGCTGCGCGTGATCCAGCGGTTCCGCGATGAGTTGATCCAACGCGGAGTGCTCGCGACCATCCGCCGCACCCGCGGGGATGACATCGATGCCGCCTGCGGGCAACTCGCAGGGCGGGTGATCGACCGCACGACCGTGCGCCTTGGCGACAAGGTCATCGGCGTTGCCGTCCACCCATGAGCATGCAGCCTGCAAGCCCGTTGCAGCGCTTGCGGCGCGGCTGCTACGTGTTGGGCACGGTCGCCGCGCTTGCAGTGGCTGCGTGCAGCTCCCGCGGACAGGTTGAGGGTAACGAGCGCGCGGCGTCCTACAATGCACAGCTCGGCATGGCCTATCTGCATCAAGGCGACCTCGCGCTGGCGAAGGAAAAGCTCGAGCGCGCGCTCGCGGAGAACCCCAGGGACCCGAACGTTCACAGCGCACTCGCGCTGCTGTTCGAGAGCCTGGGCAATCCCGCCAAGGCCGATGCCGAGTTCCGCACGGCACTGCGGCTGGCCCCGCGCGACCCGGACGTCCTGAACAACTACGCCGTCTACCTGTGCCGCTCCGGCCGCACGGACGAGGGCGTGCGTCATTTCGAGGAGGCGGCGCACAACGCCCTGTATCGCACGCCCGAGGCGGCCTACACCAATGCGGGAGTTTGTCTGCGCGCCGCCAAGCGCGACGAGGAGGCCGGCAAGAATTTCCGGCGGGCGCTGCAGCTGCGGCCGAACTTTGCGGAAGCCGCGTTCCAGCTCGGCGACCTCGAATTCCAGCGCGGCAAGCTGAGCGATGCACGCACGCAGATCGAGAGCTATCTCGGCTCCTTCGAGGCCACACCCGACCTGTTGCTGCTGGGTGTGCGTGTCACGCGCGCGCAGGGTGACCGGGTGGCGGCCGAGCGCTTTGCGCGCAGGCTGCGCGTTGATTTTCCGGGCTCGGACCAGGCACACACGCTGGCCGAGCTCGATCGCAATCGGGGCTGAGGCTCATGGTGGCGCAAGCTGGCGGCGAGGCTTGCTGCGGTATCGGCACGCGGCTGCAGAGCGCCCGTGAACGCAAGGGACTCACGATTCTGCAAGCGGCCGAGAGGCTGCACGTCGATGCCGGCATCCTGGAGTCTCTCGAGGCGGAGAACTTCAGCGCTCTCGGCGCGCCGGTCTTCGTGCGCGGCCACTTGCGCCATTACGCGGAGCTGATCGGCGAGCCGCCGGTGGAGCTGCAGGAACTGTATTCCACCACCAGCAGGACCGTGCAGCCGGATCTGACACGCATTCCCAGGCCCGAGCCCGCCGACCTGCGCAGACTGTTCGTGCCCGCCGTCGCCGTATTGGTTGGGTTAGCTCTGGCCGGCACCGTATGGTGGGTGCACAGCCTGTCGGGTGTAACGCTGCCCTCGGGCGATCAGGCGACGCCCGTTCAGATCCGCGGTGCAGCCGAAGACAACACTACACTCTCTCCGGCCGGAGCAGGTGCAGCTGCGCCCGCGAGCGGCGCAGCGGCGCCGCCGCCGGCTGGCGCGCGGCGGTCGGCGACAGGGGCGAGCGTCAGGGCGGGCCCGGGCAATCCCGGCTCCGGCACTGCGCAACCGCAGGGGGGGCAGTCGGCAATCGCCGGCGCGCCGCCGCCGCCGCGACCGGCAGCCGCTCACGGCAGGCAAACTGCGCTCACGTTGAAGTTCTCTGCCGACAGTTGGGCTGAAGTGTACGACGCCTCGGGCCAACGCCTTTTCTACGACGTCGGCGCCGCCGACTCCGCGCGCACGCTGCAGGGGACACCTCCGCTCAGCGTCGTGTTGGGCAATGCTCCGGGTGTTGCGATCGAGGTCAACGGCCGTCGCGCGGCGATAAGCACCATGGTGCAGCCCGACGGTAGCGCGCACTTCCTCATCAACGCCTATGGACGCGCCGTCCTGGCGAAGCAGGCCGACGGAGGTTGAGTTGCCAGCCCAGATCCAGCCCGTGCGCGGAATGAATGACGTGCTGCCCGCGCAGATCGGCGCGTGGCAGCATCTCGAGGCGAGCGCGCGAGAGCTGCTGACGGAATACGGGTACGAGGAGATCCGCGTGCCTGTTGTCGAGCACACCGAGCTCTTCAAGCGCGCCATCGGGGAGTTCACCGATGTGGTCGAGAAGGAGATGTACACCTTCACGGACCAGGGCGGCGAGAGCCTCACACTGCGACCGGAAGCGACGGCCGGCATCATGCGCGCTGCCGTCTCCAACGGCATGCTGCGCGGTCAACGCCACAAACTGTGGTGCATGGGGCCGATGTTCCGCCATGAGCGCCCGCAGAAGGGTCGCTATCGGCAGTTCTACCAACTGGACGTCGAGGCCATCGGCTTCGCCGGTGCGGACGTGGACGCGGAGCTGATCGCACTGACCGCCAGACTGTGGCACAGGCTGGGAATCGCACGCGTGCGGCTGCAGATCAACTCGCTCGGCACCCCGGAATCGCGCGGCCTGTATCGGGAACAGCTCACGGCCTACCTGCGCGCGCGCGAATCGCAGCTCGATGCCGACAGCCGGCGGCGGCTCGAGGGCAACCCGCTGCGCATTCTCGACAGCAAGAACCCCGAGATGCAGGAGCTCATCCGCGCCGCGCCGCTCTTGACCGATCACCTCGATCCTGAATCGCGCGAGCACTTCGAGGCGCTGTGCAACACGCTGCAGGACATCGGTGTGCCCTATGAGGTCAATCCGCGCCTCGTTCGCGGACTCGACTACTACAGCCGCACGGTGTTTGAGTGGATAACGGACGCACTCGGAGCGCAGGATGCCGTATGCTCCGGCGGCCGCTACGATGGGCTGATCGCGCAGCTCGGGGGTGAGCCGACACCCGGCGTCGGTTTTGCGATGGGGGTGGACCGCGCCGTTGAGCTGCTCGCTCAGGCGCAACGCATCCCACCGGGCCGAACGCCGGATGTATACGTTGTCGTCAACGGCACGCGTGCGGCAGCGGCGGGCTTGGGTCTCGTGGAGCGGCTGCGTAATGAGCTGCCACAACGGCGCTTCGAGCTGAACCTGGGCGGCGGCAACTTCAAAACCCAGTTCCGCCGCGCCGATCGCAGCGGCGCGGCGCTGGCGCTGATCGTCGGTGATGACGAGCTGGCGCGCGGCGTCGTGTCAATGAAACCATTGCGCCAGGAAGCGGGTCAGAGCGAGTGCCCGATCGGTGCTCTGGCGGCGGGAGTCGAAGCGGCGTTGAACCTGCGCGGGTAAAAGGGGGAGGGGTGCGTGGACGATTACCTGTCTGAAAAAGAACAATGGGAAGCGGTCAAGAGCTGGCTGCGGGAAAACGGCCTGTGGATCATCGCGGGCATCGCGCTCGGTGCGGTGGGCCTGAGCGGCTGGCGCTGGTGGGAAGCGCATGCCGACCGGGTCGCCGTCGAGGCGAGCGGCCAATACGAGCAGCTGCTCAATGCATTCGAGCGCGGCGACCGCGCGCAGGCCCTCGTCCTGCTCGGGCGTCTGCAGCGCGACTATTCCCCCTCTCCCTATGTCGATCAGGGAAGACTCGCCGCGGCACGCGTGTACGTCGAGTCGGGGGAGCTGGACAAGGCCAGCAGCGAGCTGCAGGCCGTCACACAACATTCCAAAGATCCCGATCTCGCGCTGCTGGCGCGCTTGCGGCTGGCGCGAGTGCAGATCGCTCAACAGAAGCCGGACGATGCGCTTGCCACGTTGAACGGTGTCGAGCCCGGCGCGTTTGCGCCGCGTTACCACGAAGTACGGGGTGACGCGTACTACGCGAAGGGCGACAAGGCCAACGCGCTGAAGGAGTATCGCAGCGCACGGACCCTGGACATCGGCGGCGTAACCGACACGTCGCTGCTCGATCTGAAGATCTCCGACCTCGTGGCGGACGCCTCCCCCGTGCCGTCCCCCGCCAAGGCACCGGCAAAGTGACGCTGCAGCGAAGTAACCTCATGCAACATCTGCAACGCTGGGCAGGGATCGCTGCACTGCTCGTCATCGCGGCCTGCTCGAAGGACAAGGCCATCGACCAGCCGGCCCGACTTACTTCGTTCTCCGCCACGTTGCGGGTCGAGCGGGTGTGGGGCGCAAAGGTCGACGATAAAGGCGCAGAGCCGCTGCGCCTCGGCCTCGGTCTCGGCCTGGAAGGGAATCGTGTCTTTGCCGCCGGCCACCGCGGTGATGTCGTGGCTTTCGATCTCACCTCCGGCCGTACGGTATGGCGTACGCGCACGAAGGCCCGCCTCTCCGGCGGCACGGGTGTCGGCGGCGATCTCGTCGCCGTGGGCTCGAGCGACGGAGAAGCCATTGCGCTCAACACTGCCAACGGTGCGATCCGCTGGCGGGCGCGATTGAATGGCGAAGTGCTGTCCGCGCCGGCGGTATCGGAGCGTGTGGTCGCCGTGCGCACGGTTGATGGCAAGCTGCATGGTCTCTCGCCCCGCGATGGCCACGAGCTGTGGGTGCAGGAGCAGCAGGTTCCACGCTTGTCGCTGCGCGGCACTTCGCGGCCCGTCATCGTCGGCGATCTCGCCCTGTGCGGCTTTGATAACGGCAAGGTGCTCGCGGTCAACATGAATGACGGCAGTTTGCAATGGGAAGCGACCATCGCGCCGCCGCACGGCCGCACCGAGCTCGAGCGGTTGGTCGACGTCGACTCAGCGGTCAGAGTGGCAGGTCAGGACGTGTATGCCGTCGGGTTCCAGGGCCGCATCGCCATGCTTGCGCTGGACACCGGACAGATCTGGTGGTCGCGCGACGCATCGAGCTATCGCGGACTCGGGCTCGACGACGATGCTGTGTACATGGCTACGGCCGACGGAGATGTGGTTGCCTTGAGGCGCCGGACGGGAGTGGAAATCTGGCGCCAGAGCGCGCTCCTGCACCGCGGCCTGTCTGCCGTGGTGGCCGCTGAGAACGTCAGCAATCCGCCCATCGTCGCAGGGAACATGGTGTTCGTGATCAACGACGTCGGGCACATCAGCGCGTTTCGCGCGACCCCTCTGACAAATAGGGCGCGCGCGGCAAAGAAAGCGCCGCCGGAAGAAAAGAAGACACCGCCTCATGAGCAGCAGGCAGCGCCGCAGGAACAGGCAGCGCCGCTGGAAGAACAGAAGGCGCCGCCGCAAGAAAAGTAGTCCACTTCGGCACCCGCTATGCTGCCCGTCATCGCCCTGGTCGGCCGGCCGAATGTCGGCAAGTCGACTCTGTTCAATGTGCTGACCGCTACGCGCGATGCCATCGTGGCGGATGTTCCTGGGCTCACGCGTGACCGCCAGTACGGGTTCGGGCGCGTCGGCCCGATCCCCTATGTCGTCATCGATACCGGCGGACTGGTCGAGAACCCCACCGGTATCGAAGCGCAGATGCGGGTGCAGACCGAGCGTGCGGTCGAGGAGGCAGATCGACTCGTCCTCCTGGTGGACGCGCGGGCGGGCGTCACCCCGCAGGATCACTTCGTGGCGCGCGAGCTGCGCCGCTCCGGCAAGCCCGTCGCGCTCGCTGTGAACAAGGCGGAGGGGCTCGACCCCTATGTTGTATCCGCCGACTTCCATTCGCTTGCACTCGGCGACCCAGTCACGATCTCGGCAAGCCATGGTCAGGGTTGCGGGGAGCTCATGGAGAACGTGCTCGCCGGGCTCGAGCCACAGTCCGCAGACGAAGGGGCGTCGGACGCGATTCGGATCGCGATCATCGGGCGTCCCAACGTGGGCAAGTCCACGCTGGTCAACCGTCTGCTCGGCGAGGAGCGCGTCATCGCCAGCGAGGAGCCGGGGACGACCCGAGACAGCATTCTAGTGCCGTTCCAACGGGACGGCCGTGAGTTCGTGCTGATCGACACGGCGGGAATGCGTCGCCGCTCGAGAGTCGCGGACGTGGTTGAGCGTGTGAGCGTCGCCAAGACGCTGCAGGCGATCGATGAAGCACATGTCGTCATCCTGGTGCTGGATGCGCACGACACGGTTGCCGAGCAGGACGCGAGCCTGCTGGGTCTGGCGCTCGAGCGCGGACGTGCGCTGATCATCGCCGTCAACAAGTGGGACGGAATCCCCGCGGAGCAGCGGGAGGAGATCCGTCGCCAACTCGCACTCAAGCTCGACTTCGTTCCGTTTGCGCCGCTGCACTTCATTTCCGCCCGACATGGCACGGGCGTTGGTGAGCTTGTGGAGTCGACGGTGCGCGCGTACGAGGCGGCCATGCGGGAGATGCCCACGCGCGAGCTTACCCGCATCCTGGAGGATGCCTTGACGGCTCATCAGCCTCCGCTCGTGCACGGCCGACGCATCAAACTCCGTTACGCGCATCAGGGCGGACGAAATCCGCCCCGCATTATCATCCATGGCAACCAGACAGACTCGGTGCCCGATGCCTATACGCGTTATCTCTCGAACGTGTTCCGCAAAACTTTCAATCTCGTCGCGACCCCCGTAGCCATTGAATACCGCACCGACACCAATCCCTACGACAAGCGGCGCCTCAAGCCGCGCCCTGGCGCGGCTCGCCGCCGCCCCAAGCCGAGCCGGCGCCGCTGAAGGGGCTAGTGGTGCGCTGTCCCGATGGTTTCAACTTGAGCCCGCAAGGCCGTGAGCGCAACCGGCAAATCCTTTCGCAGCGAGCGACGTATCAAGGCTTGCGGGACCCAGAAGCCCGGATCGACGTACACCTCGTATTCGATGATCGTTGCGGACCCATCCGCAGTCGCCTCGAGCAGCCAGAATCCTTCCTCCTCTTTGAGGTCGCCGCTCACGCGCCGGAAGTCGATGCGTCGGGGTCGTTGGTAGTCCGCCCGGAAGACGAAGCGGATCGTCGGCAGCAGCCAGGAATACTTGATCTCATGCTCGATGAGCTCCCAGGCACCGTTCGGCGCGGATTCGACCCGGCGGCAGCGTTTGAGGCCGGGAACGAACGATGGCGCACGCTCACAGTCGGTCATGACGTTCCAGATTGCCTCGGGCTGTGCGTGGATCCTGACAGCGGCGGAGACGCGGCCTCGAGATTCGCGGGTGTCAATCGAGCTGTGGACCACGACTTCTCCGGCGGCAAGCCGCTGCTGGATTGCGGGGTCCGCGAGCCACGAGGCCTGAGCCTCTGCCGCCAGCGGCAAAAGTGCTCCGGTCACAGCAGCGATTACTCTATGGTGCATCGCGCGTTACTGTCCCCAGCGTCCCGAGACTGCTTGTTTAGCGCTCACCTACACAGTACGTAGCCTGGACGGATTCCCGGGTTCTACATCGTCACCAGGGTGAGCGCGGGTCGATCGTCGGTTGATGCAAAGTCTCGCTCCTACGCATCGCGGCAACCAGACCCGATGCAAACGTCAGCGCCGCGACGCGCTTTCATTTGGCGATGAACTCCGTGACGAGCTTGATGGTCGCCTGAGGATTTTCTTCCATGATCCAGTGGCCGGAATCGGGGACGATCGCGCTGGTGACATTGCTGGCGACGAAGCGCAGGTCGTCCGCCTGCGCCGTACCGAAGGATTTCTCGGCACCGATGGCGAGCACTGGCATCGTGATCTTGCCGCTCTTGGCGAGCAGCGCCTTGTTATCGCTTGCATCTTGATTGAACGCGCCGAATTGCTCGAATGCGTCGTGAATGGCGTGCGGCCGCGCGTAGAGGCTGGCGTAGTGTTGGCGCGTCCCCTCATCGATCCGTTTCGGGTGCGCCGACAGCTCGTTCCAGAAGCGGTCGAGATAGATCCGCTCGCGTCCCTGCACCAGGCGCTCTTCATCAGGCCCGCGAAAGTTGAAGTGCCACAGCATCGGACTACGGATGATGTTGTCCCAATCGCCGATGCCGGGGAGCGGTGCATCGATCACCGCCCAGCGCGTAATACGCGCCGCATACTGCACCGCCAGCGCGTAGCCCACCATATTGCCGATATCGTGCGTCACCAGAGCGGCTTTCTGCACCTTGAGTGCATCCATGACACCCGCGATATCGCTCGCTTGAGTCTGCTTCGTGTAGCCCGCATCCGGATGGGCGGACAGGCCCATGCCGCGTAGATCCGGTACGATGACCGTGTGATCTTTGACGAGCACTGCTGCCAGCGGCGCCCACATGTCGCCGGTGTCGCCGAAGCCGTGTAGCAGGACGACCGCCGGCCCCTGCCCGCCGACACGAACATAAAGACTGGTGCCGTTGGTCTGCACCATTTGCGTGTGAAAGCTCCCCGGGAAGGGCGCGATGCGCGCCACGGCGGGCGTGACGAGAACGGCCGCCGCAGTTGCGGCCGCAAGGTATCTAAACATGTGACCTCCCGTGTGACGCAGCACCTGCTCTGGGCCCGCGCCCGCGTTTCTATTTCGGCTCGCACTATAAACCTGAGAATCGATCGCCTGATAGCCGATAATGCGACGATTCGTTTTTCGGAAAGACCGAACAATCCGCTAAACGTACCCGTCCTGCAACTTTGCGGTCCGTGCTGTGTTCTATTACCCGCGACCAGGCATGTAAGCTACCGCCACAGCGGCGGGTCGCATCCGATCTGACTGCGCGCTGAAGTGAATGCCAAGAATGAGGGCGTTAGGTCTATGAGACTACTTTACAGAGCCCTGGGCGTTATCTTGATCCTGGTGGCAGTTGCGCTGGTATCGCTGGCGCTCGCTCTGAGCCACGATTCCCCTTGCGGCCCGGCGCCGTCGCCCCCCAGCAATAGGCAGCTGATGAAGGCTATTGTCTATCGTTGCTACGGCTCACCCGATGTCCTCAAATTCGAGGACATTGAAAAGCCGGCCGTTGCGGACGATCAAGTCCTGGTAAAGGTTCACGCGGCTTCCGTCAATCCGCTCGACTGGCACTACATGAGAGGTACGCCGTACATCGTGCGCATGGACGCCGGGTTCGGGAAACCGGACAACCCACGACTGGGCGTTGACTTTGCCGGCACTGTCGAAGCGGTCGGTAAGAACGTCAGGCGGTTCAAACCGGGTGATGAGGTATTCGGCGGCAAATTCGGGGCCTTTGCCGAGTATGTCAGCGTTCGCGAGGAACGAGCAGTGGTGTTGAAGCCGGCTAACCTGACGTTCGAGCAAGCGGCTGCGGTACCCATTGCGGCAATCACCGCATTGCAGGGCCTGCGCGACAAGGGACGGATTCAGCCGGGGCAGAAGGTCTTGATCAACGGCGCCTCGGGAGGTGTGGGTACGTTCGCCGTGCAGATCGCCAAGTCATTCGGCGCGGATGTGACGGGCGTATGCAGCACGAAGAATGTGGATCTGGTGCGGTCGATCGGTGCGGATCACGTCATCGATTACACCCAGGAGGATTTCACCAAGAGCGGGCAACGTTACGACCTGATTTTGGACAACGTTGGGAGTCACTCGTTGCTGGAATACCGGCGCGCCCTGACTCCCAAGGGCATCTTCGTCATAGTCGGCGGACCAACCAACGGTCAATGGATCGGGCCCATGGTTACTCCGCTCAAGGCGTTGATGTTGTCACCGTTCGTGAGCCAGAAGTTCGCGCCGTTTCTCGCGGAGCTGAACCAAGAAGACCTGACCATCCTGCGCGACCTCATGCAGGCCGGAAAGCTGACGCCGGTCATCGACAGGCGTTACAAGCTGAGTGAGGTCCCGGCGGCGCTGCGCTATCTGGAAGCAGGACACGCTCGCGGACGGAGGTTCATGCTCTGGCCGCCGACGGCTCGCCTTGCAGGAAGCGTGTTGGTATGGAGTCCTTGTAGGGGAACATGTGGAAGTAGGGGCGGGCTTCTGCGATGGCCCGCTTGACGGACGCGCGACCCATCAAGCGCTCGAAATAGGCGGCCAGGCGCCCGTGACTTTGCGGGAACGGCAACACGATGGCCGCATAGAACAGCGCCGGCGCTGCCGCGCAATCCGCCAGACTGAACCCCTCGCCCACCATCCAGGTCCTGTCCGCCATCCGTCGCTCGATCATGTCGTAGGCGGTGCCCAGGGCAGACTTCGCATCGGCGACGCCGCGTGGATCGTGTTCGCCACCGGGCCTCAGCCGATCGGTCACCACCTTGGCCATCGGAACCTGGACGTAAAGGTCGAAGAACCGGTCCCAGAGCCGCGCCTCGAGGCGCTCGTCCTGCTCGTGCGGCAACAGCGGGCGCGCGCCGCAGTAGTGCCGATCGAGGTACTCGATGATGATCGTGGTTTCCGGGATCGTGCGATCACGCTCCTCGTCGCGCAGGACGGGAATCTTGCCGAGCGGCCACAGTTCCA
>VBNY01000376.1:1612-4691 GCA_005877705.1 Gammaproteobacteria bacterium | reverse complement strand
CGGGCCGCAAAGCCGAACAACTCGGAGATGCCGCGCTGCAGACCTGCAGCCCGGGCAGCCGGTTATTTCGCAGCGGGGTTGCTCGTTAGCATCTCCGCACTTGCTGGGGCGGAATCAACCAGTTTTGCGACAAAGGCATCGTCGTTGCCGCCGTTTGCGGGCTGCAACGGATTGGCGGTGGGGAAATTGGTCGATGCGGTAGAGCCTGTTACGTAGGCGTTGCCCGAGCTGTCCACGGCGATCCCTTTACCTCCGTCGTACTGGCTGCCGCCAAGGTAAGTGGAATAGAGCAGAGTGGAGCCGGTGGCGTCCAACTTGGCTACGAAGGCATCGTAGCCCCCGCCGTTTGCGGGCTGCAACGGATTGGCGGTGGGGAAATCGGCCGATGCGGTCTGGCCTGTCACGTAAAGGTTGCCGGTGCTGTCCACGGCGACCCCAATTCCAAACTCAACGCCGCTGCCACCAAGGTAAGTGGAATAGAGGAGAGTGGAACCGCTGGAGTCCAACTTCGCGACAAAGGCGTCTTGAAAGCCGCCGTACATTGGCTGCAAAGGATTGGCCGTGGGGAAGTCAGGCGATTGGGTATAACCTGTCAGGTAAACGTTGTCCGTGCTGTCTACGGCGATCCCGTTACCTACGTCGGACTGGCTGCCGCCAAGGTAAGTGGAATAGAGCAGAGTGGAGCCGGTGGAGTCCAACTTGGCCACAAAGGCATCGTCCATGCAGCAATTGCCAAGCCTTGGCTGCAACGGGTTGGCGGTGGGGAAGTTGGTCGAAAAGGTCGAACCCGTCACGTAAGCGTCTCCCGCACTGTCCACGGCGATCGCGCTACCTTCATCGTCTTGGCTGCCGCCGAGGTAAGTCGAATAGAGCAGCGTGGAACCGCTCGAGTCCAACTTCGCTACGAAGACGTCCCACAAGCTGCCGCCGTGCGCACCTTGTAAAGGATTGGCGGTGGGGAAGTTGGTCGACTGGGTCCTGCCGGTCACGTACATGTTGCCGGCACTGTCCACGGCGATCCCTGCTCCCCAGTCCGCATTGCTACCACCGAGGTAGGTAGAGTAGACCAACACCGGATCGATCACCAGTGGTTGGCTCGCATCATAGTGGGCTATCTCAAAGCCAGCTTCTATTTGAGACACCGAAACCTCAACTTGGGAATCTCGACTCTCCTGCTTTGAAGGATGCAGCACGTAGTGCCCCTCAACAAACTGCGCTGGTGGATTTCGCAGCAGGCCGGAGCCTTCTCCTGGCTGATAGACAACTGGCTTGCAGAATCGCAGTTGCGCACCCTGGGCCTCCACCACCAAATCCCCTTGGGGATCTACCTTGAGTCTTTCTGCGCCTGGAAATGCCAGCCGGATGGTCTTGGGGTCGCCCCCCGGCGCCACCACAAAGTCGTATTCCAATTGTCCCTGGTGGCCGTGATAGATCAGGTCAATGCCCGGGTAAATCTCCCGATAGCGGACCTTGGCATAGGTGGGAATGTTGCGCCGCCACTTCGAAGGATCGTTGCCGAGGAAGTAGTTGCTCTTGCCGGGCAGTTCTTCGATCCCGGAGACCTCCCTTGCCGCCTGCGCCCCAACCGGCTTCATACGGAAAACGGCATCCTGAGGCTGTGGATTTTGAGCTCGCAGGAGGGGGTCGAATTTGCGGCTTGAGCTGGAGGGTCGACGGAGCGCCAACACCGCCTCGTGGGAGGTTAGATACACCGTGTATCCGCTGCCCCGCGACAGAAACTTCGCGCGCCGACCGGTCTGACCGTGGTTCGCTTCAAAGGCCATGGGCAAATGGCCATACGCCCGTGCGGTCTCGAGCTTACCCCTTTGCGAGCTCGCTCGCGACGCGAGTTGGGAGGGAGCCGGCCGTGCGGTCCTTCGGGCCGATTCCCCACGGAACCAGAGGGCTGCCGAAGACAGCAAGATCAAAGTAGCAACTGTCCAGAAAATCCCATGCCTCCAAACTCTGCTCTCCAGGATTCCCCCATTTGCGATGCCCAGCAGAAGCACGAAGACACGACGAGTTGTGGTCATGGGAGGCTCCCTGAGGGTGTTCTGCTCCGGTACCTGAGGTTCACCGGACTGGACCATCACACACCTGCGAGACCTACCAGCATGCCAGCCCGCACCTCGACTTGGTGTAGGACTGCGACTGATCTCGTGTTAGAAGCGCAATGCGTCACATAGAAGCGGCGCTCCGGGTCACGCTTCCGTGCGAGCCGCGACGCATTGTTGGTTGTTATATAGGGCCGCCGCCAAGCCCCGGCTGACGGCGTATCCGCAGCTCGCGATGAATTTTAGCCATCAAACCGGCGGTTGCTTCGGCCAAGGTTCTAGAGAGAAAACCAACCTCCGGCTGCGCGTTAGGCGGGCGCGCTTCGACAGCATTTACTTGACCTGATGCCTGACGGGAGCGTTAGGGAATGAGCAGATCACGCCCGCTACCATTTGAACGAAAGCGATCGAACGTCCGCAGCCTCCCGGGACTGCGACCCCGGTCCGCTGCATCATCAGTTCAAATACGCCAGGACCGGGCCCGCCTACGGGTCGGCCCCATTACGAGCGCCGTCATGGCTCATCGGACGCTGTAACGTAGCCGTGGAGCCAAAGCCGTTCCCGGTCGTCGTGCAGTGATCCAAAAAGTACGGCAAGAGTACGGCATAGCTCCGGGCTCGGGGAATTGAGAACCGGCAAGTCGGTTCTCGCGGCGCGCACGCTTGTCCAAAATATCCAGCACAGCAGAGCTGAAGCCCGCGCCACGGTATTCCGGCCGGTAAAGAAAGAAGGCGACCGTTTCGGCGTGTTTGGCCGTGTTGCATTGCAACGCTCGCTTCCCAACAGACGTGGAGGTTTCCCCGTATTGACATCCGCAGCATTGAGCGCCACTAGATCGGCTGGTGTGTCGCTCGAGTCGAGCTCGGAGGCGAGCTTCGATCCCACGTGACGCGCAACGGCATCACGGCCAATGGCGGCGGCGGGGTATTGGTGTCCGACCTCTCGTTTGCGAACTTTTTGGGTACGGGTACAGCCGTGAAAGACACGGTAACGCGTAACGGTAATAAGGACGTCTTCTGCTCAGG
>VBNY01000376.1:0-1535 GCA_005877705.1 Gammaproteobacteria bacterium | reverse complement strand
GGTGACTGGAAGTCGATTGACGATCCAACGGACATTTCGAGCTGGGAGGGACACTCGCCACGCTTGCCGTGTCCGGAATGGTCGACTTTTACGTTTGCATAAACGTTAATCAAACCGGGGAAAGCCTATGACAATCTCCAGAACACGCGTGATTGCGATTCTTGTCGGTGCGGCGGCCACGACTTGGGGCGCGGCGGCCGCCTTTGCTGACGATACAGAACAGTGTGCCGGACTGCCCAGCCAGGGTGCCCTGAAGAATGCTCTGACGCTCGCGCGCAATCAGGCCAATGGCGGCTTCAATCTCGACATGTGGGCCACGGTCGTGAATCGCGATGGACTGGTATGCGCAGTGGCCTTCACCGGTTCAGATCGCGGGCAGCAATGGCCCGGGAGCCGCGTCATCTCGGCTCAGAAGGCGAATACCGCCAATGCATTCAGCCTGCCGGGCCTCGCACTGTCCACGGCCAACTTGTACTCGGCAGTCCAGCCGGGCGGCAGCCTGTACGGCTTACAGCACAGCAATCCTGTCGACACCGCGGCGGCTTACCGTGGTTCGGCCACGGACTTTGGCACCGGTAGTGACCCCATGGTGGGTCATCGTATCGGTGGTGTGAATGTGTTCGGTGGCGGACTCGCCTTATACAACGGCGCCCACGTTCTGGTCGGCGCCATCGGCGTGAGTGGCGACAGCTCCTGTGCGGATCACAACATCGCGTGGCGAACCCGGCATGGCTTGGGTTTGGATCGCGTACCCGCGGGAGTGAGTGGAGATTCAACACGCCCGGATAACATCGTGTACGACATCACCCCTCAGCCTGGCCAGCAGGAGGGAGTCAGCGCAAGTGGCTGGGGGCACCCGCAATGCAGCTCCGTCGCGACAGCGCTTGCTGCGAGCCTGCCTGTCGTCACGAGCCCCTGAGCGGAACGTCGCTTTCCGAGATCGCAGATAAGGGGTCCGGGCGTGAGCGCGGCCCTCTTGCCGGTCGGCTGCCCGCCGCGCACGTACCGTGCGAGTTCCGTCTCGACGGCCGTTTTCTCATCGGCTCCGCGGGCGGCAGGATTCATTGAATCGGATGGTAGCGGGGCCTGAGTTGGGTTTCGCACACCCTTGATTTCGTTGAGGTTGAAATACGCTGAAGTTCAGGCCGCTGCCGTTCACAAGACGCCGGCGCGTGGAACGTTTGGACCGCTTAGGGCGCTCGGCGGCCGCTGCCCGATCACTTTACATAAGCTGCGCTCCTCGATTACCTGTCGCCAATTCTGCGACATAGTTGTCGCCGATAAAGGGTGCGCGTCATCGTTCCCCGGGCACAAGGTGCGACAAAATGTTCGCACCCGTGCGGCATGATTGAGGAAGGAAGGCGTGGCTCGCGTAATCAAAGTGCAGGCGTCCGACGACATCTGGCATCTGAGCATCGAGGACTTATTGGCTCCGCCGAGGGAACCGGCGCGAACTGCCGGTCCGGGCCCCTTCGTCATCAACCTGAGGACGTCCACCGCCGCGATCGGTTCGCCGCCGAAAGGACTGCTGCCTC
>VBNY01000375.1 GCA_005877705.1 Gammaproteobacteria bacterium | reverse complement strand
GAACCGCGCACAGTGAGGTCCGCGGCGATCGCCGCGAGCATCCGCTCGTTACGCGCCACCAGATAGAGCGCATCGCCGCGGGCCGCCAGCAAGCGTTCGGTCGCTTCCGCAATCGCGGACGTGGCACCGATGACGAGAATTCGGCTCACGTGCGCTCCCTCGGGGGTGCTGCGCCGTTGAGCACAACTTCGCCCTGGCTCATCCGCCGCCAGAAGCCCGAGGAGCAAGCCGGATCCACATAGCGCGCGAATTCGCGCCAACGCGGATAGGTATGGCGGAACAGCTCAGCGGGCATGCGGGCATCCTTCGCCGGATACAGCCGCCCGCCAGCCGCGGCAAGGATCTCATCCAGCTGTGTGAACAAACGCTCGATCCGCGCGCCCGTGTTGGGAAAATCAAGTGCCAGAGTTACACCGCACCGTGGGAAAGACAGCATGCCCGCTGAGCTCAGGCTCCCGAACTGCTTGAGCACGGCGAGAAACGAGCCCTGGCCACTGCGTGCAATCTTCTCGAGCAGCCGCGCGGTCGCCTCCGGCCGTGCCTGCTCCGGTATGACACACTGATACTGATAGAACCCACGTGCTCCGTAGAGCCGATTCCAGTTAGCCACGCTGTCCAGCGGAAAGAAGAAGCTCTGAAAGTGCTCGCGGCGGCGCCGCCTGATACCCGGGCGATGGTAGTACAAGAAGTTGAAGAGCCGCAGCGTTGCGGTGTTGACGAGAGAGAACGGGGCCATGAAGGGCATGGCCAGGTGCCCCATTCGAACCTTTGCCTGCCCCATCGGGCTTGCCGAATGATTGGCCCGCTGGAACAGACCGCGTCCCAGACTTCTTCCGCGAGACAGGCAGTCGATCCATGCGACTGTGTACTCGAAGTTCTGGTCGGAGACCTCACTGAGGCGGAAGAATTCATCGAGATTCGCGAACCTGATGACCTCCAGATCCATCCCGGCTCCCGGGATGCGTCGCAACTGCAGCTGCGCGCAGCTAATGAGCCCCGTCAATCCGAGACCTCCGATGGTCGCCCCAAAAAAGTCAGTGTTCGTCTCGGGTGAGCAGGTCAGCCGCTGACCGTCCGAGCGGAGCAGCTCGAACTGCCTGACGTGGCGTCCAAAGGTCCCCGCCCGGTGATGATTCTTGCCGTGGACATCATTGGCGATAGCGCCCCCGACCGTAACGGCGGACGTGCCTGGGACGACCGCAAGAAACCAACCGGCGGGCACCGTCAACTGAAGGATGTCTGCCAGCAGGATGCCGGCCTCGCAAGTAATAAGGCCCGCGTCGCGATCGAAGGCAATGAAGCGATCCAGCGACCGCGTCAGCAGCAGCGCGCCGCCCGGGTTGAGGCAGCTGTCGCCATAACTGCGGCCGTTACCGTAGGGCAGGATGGTGGCACCGACGGGAATGGCTGGAAACGCATCGTAGCGGCTTCGCAACCCATACACGACGGATGACGAGCGGGCCAGATTTCCCCAGGAGGAAACAGTTTGCGAGACCATTGAGTCTACAATGCCACGAGGACCGCGATCGCGGCCAGCACACCTAGCCCAGGCTCGCGCCTTTGAGGGCATAAACCACGTGTTCATCGGCGGTTGCAGCGCTGTGGTCCGCAAAAACTCAGTCACGCACAGGAAGGCGCGAGGAAGTATTCGTGATGCAATCCGCCGAGGATCGGATTGGCACGGATTGCATAGGATTCCCCGTGGCGCCGCATGGACGCTGCAACAGCTGCGGGAGACCACCGGGTTCGCGGATTATTCAGCGAAACCCGGGCCGAAACGGCCATCCCTGCCTCGCTTCCCCCGAGGTTGGATTGGCATCGGGGTACGACTCGTCGCCGTCGCTGACCGGCCACAACCGGCCGTGGCCAGTCGTTGTGAGCGGACACTCGCACCGCAGGCGGTAGCTCATTCCGGGGCGACTTTGGCAGGGCTGCGACTGTCCGATCGATACCGGAACGGTGTCCTGTTACGTGGCCAATGCCTTCAGTTTTTCCTTGTCGCTTTCAGAGGGCATGTGTTTCAGATTGAGTATGATCGACGCAAGCGTCCTTACCGAGCCGGCTGCCTTGTCATCCTTTACGATGGCTTCAAGTTTAGGTTTGTCGGCCGCCGCCGCGGTATGTCGCACCTCCATTAGAGCCTGAGCCACGGTGCGCTCGTCCTTGGTCGTTGACTTGTCCTCTGTGATCTGCCTTAGCAACTGCTTGTCGGCATCAGTGGGGAAATGCTGAAGATGCAGCAGTATTGTGGCCATGGTTTGCACAGCCTTCTCCGCCGCGTTTGTCACAGTCGCAACGACGCCAAGGGACAGAACGACCCACAAGATGGCTGTCCGATACTTCATGGCTATCTCCCGTCGTTTCCTCATTCTCTTACTCTTATCAGCTGAGCTGCCTGCCATTAGGATGCGCTCACATCCGTTCTCGGACAAGGCGGCCACGCTGATACGTAGGGATCCGGCTTCAGCGGAGTTCGCCTTCCAGCTGCCGAATTCGCACTTCGATCCCCGAGCCACGAAGCGCGTCGGCGAATTCCTGCGGGTTCGAGCCGCGATAGTGGTACGGATAGACAATGCCGGGTCTGAACGCCCGCGCACACAGGGCGACCTCCTGCGGCGAACTGGTACGTGGCGGGTTCATTGCCAGGAACGCTATCGTGATGTTCCGCAACTGCTTCATTTCCGGCGTGCACTCCGAGTCACCGGAGATGTAGACACGCGTGCCTGCGAAGTCGAGCACGTAACCGCTGCCCACGCCACGATGATGGTAAGGCTCGCTGGGAGCCGAGCCATGGACGATGTTGTACATCGGCACACCTTGGATGCCGATGCCGAGGACGATCTGGTGGTCGGCCTCGCCGATCGTCTCGACGCGGCCGCATGCCGGTGCACAGTTGAGAGTGTCGATGACCGCTGGTGGGCCGACGATCAGCGTATCAGGCTTGTGCAGCCTATCCACCATCGATCGGTCCAGGTGATCAGCATGGGTGTGCGTGATCACGATCAGGTCCGCGGGTGGCAGCCCGCTGTAGTCGGCCTGACCCCATGGGT
>VBNY01000374.1 GCA_005877705.1 Gammaproteobacteria bacterium | reverse complement strand
CTCGAGCGAAAGCGTCAGGGCCGAGTTTGCGGAGCATGCGAAACAGGAACAGGAGCACATGATGGCGGTCGCCCAGCGAATCAATCAGCTTGGCGGCAAACCGGATTTCAACCCGGACGGTCTTTCGACTCGTTCCGCCTCTCAGTATGTGGAGGGCACAAACCTCGTCGACATGATCAAGGAGGATCTGGTCGCCGAGCGGATCGCTGTCGATCATTATCGCGAGCTGATTCGCTTTTTTGCCGAGCATGATCCTGGATCCCGTACGCTGCTGGACAAGATATTGGTCGTGGAGGAAGAACACGCCAATGACATGCATGACTTGCTCGTGGCCCAGGAAGGCCGGCCAATGCTGGAACACTGATACGAAAGCGGGCCCGCCGCCTGGGGAGCTCGCCCGCCTGGCGAAATGGCGTCTTCATGGCCCTCAGCCTGCGCCAAGTTCACCGCACTCGACCCGGTATCACCACTCCCTATAGACTGAGGGCCGGAACCTAAGGGCCGGAACCAAGGGCCGGCGCTGTCGCCGCATGCTGCTGCCCAGAAAGAAAAACGTGTGGGGAAGCCGCCATGGCCGCCGCGCCGCAGAGCACAGCTGACAGTTTCATCCTCGAAACGCGCCACTTGACCAAGGAGTTCAGTGGCTTCGTCGCGGTGAGCAACGTCGACCTGCGGGTGCGCCGTGGTCAAATCCACGCGCTGATCGGCCCCAATGGCGCCGGCAAGACGACTTTCTTCAACCTGCTCACCAAGTTCCTGATTCCCACCCGCGGCCAGATCGTGTACCGCGGCGAGGACATCACCTTGGAAAAGCCGGCGCAGGTCGCGCGCCGCGGCATCGTCCGCTCGTTCCAGATGTCCGCAGTGTTTCCCCACCTGACCGTGCTCGAAAACGTACGCGTCGGCTTGCAGCGCTCGCTGGCGACGACGTTCCATTTCTGGAAGCGAGAGTCGAGTCTGGCGGTGCTCAACACACGGGCAATGGAGCTGCTGGACGGGGTCGACCTCGCTCCTTTCGCTCCTGTGGTCGCGGTCGAACTGCCTTACGGCCGCAAGCGCGCGCTCGAGATCGCCACCACGCTGGCGATGGACCCGGAGCTGATGCTGCTGGACGAACCGACGCAGGGTATGGGGCACGAGGACGTCGACCGGGTCACAACCCTCATCAAACAGGCGGCGGCGAATCGCACGATCCTCATGGTCGAGCACAATATGCACGTGGTTTCGAAGATTGCCGATACCATCACGGTCCTGCAGCGGGGCCAGATCATTGCCAGCGGCAGCTACGCCGAGGTGTCGCGCAACCCGCTCGTAATGGAGGCCTACATGGGTTCGACCGATACCGAGCTGCGGATGAGGCACTGATGACGGCAGAGCTGCTGCGTGTGACCGGCCTGCACGCCTACTACCGCGAGTCCCACGTTCTGCACGGGGTCGAGTGCCACGTCAACAGCGGCGAGGTCGTGACGCTGCTCGGCCGCAATGGCGCCGGGCGGACCACAACTCTCAAAGCGCTGCTCGGCCTCGTCGGTATCCGGTCCGGTTCGGTAATGATCAACGGTCGCGAGACGATCGCGCTGGCGCCGCACAGGATTGCACGTCTCGGGGTCGGGTACTGCCCGGAGGAGCGCGGCATCTATTCCAGCCTGTCGACCGAGGAGAACCTGCTGCTGCCACCGCTCATCGCGCCGGGGGGAATGCCGCTCGAGGAGATCTACGCTATGTTTCCCAACCTCAAGGAGCGGCGCGCGAGCCGTGGCTCGCATCTGTCCGGCGGTGAGCAGCAGATGCTCGCGCTGGCGCGAATTCTGCGCACCGGCGCCAGGCTGCTGCTGCTCGATGAGATTTCCGAGGGACTCGCTCCGGTGATCGTGCAGGCCCTGTCACGGACCGTCCACAGATTGCGCGAGCAAGGCTACACGATCGTCATGGTGGAACAGAACTTCCGTTTCGCGGCCCCCCTGGCCGACCGTTTCTACATCATGGAGCGCGGCCGGATCGTGGCGGGCTTTGCGGGGCGCGAGCTTCCTGACAAGATGGCCCTGCTGCACCAGTATCTGGGCGTCTGACGCTGCAACAATCATCACCGGGAGAAGAACCATGAAACTGCGGACGTTGGCGATTGCAATGGTTGCGGCATTGGCGGCCGCGGCAGGCCCGCGCGCAGCGCTGGCCGCGGGTGATCAAGTCGTGATCGGTGACATCGATGACATGTCCGGCGTGTACGCGGATGTGATGGGTGCGGGCGGGATCGAGGCCATGAAGATGGCGATCGCCGACTTCGGCGGCACGGTGCTCGGCAAGAAGATCGTGACGCTGACCGCGGATCACCAGAACAAGCCCGACATCGGCGCGTCGAAGTTCCGCGAGTGGGCCGATGAGGACAGCCTCAACATGTTGCTCGGCGGCTCCAATACCGGCGTCAATATCGCCATGGCGAAAGTCGCGGCAGTGAAGAAAGTCCCCCTGTTCCACATCGGCCCGGGGGGCGCGTCGCTCAGTAACGAGGACTGCACGGCCTACACGGTCCACTATGTCTACGACACGACCGCGCTCGCGAACGGCACCGCGACCGCCATCGTCAACGCGGGCGGTAAGACTTGGTTCTATCTGACGGCAGACTACGCGTTCGGCACTCAGCTGCAGAGCGCAGCTGCCAAGGTCGTCGAGGCGCACGGTGGCAAGAACGTGGGCGCGGTGCGCGTGCCGCTCGGGGCAGCGGATTTCTCCTCCTTCCTGCTGCAAGCCCAGGCCTCGGGTGCGCAGGTGCTGGGCCTGGCCAATGCCGGCACCGATTTCAGCAACTCGCTGAAGGCCGCCAACGAATTCGGGATCACACGTACGATGAAGCCCGCAGCGCTGCTCGCCTTCCTCACCGACATCCACAGCCTGGGTCTCAACACCGCGCAGGGCCTCTACCTGACAGCCGGATGGTACTGGGACCTGAACCAGGAAACCCGCGCGTTCGGCAAGCGCTATTTCACCAAGATGAACAAGGAGCCGACCATGGATCAGGCTGGCGCCTATTCGGCCACCCTGACCTATCTGAAGGCTGTCAAGGCCGCAGGCACCACGGACTCCGACAAGGTCATGGCGGAACTGAAGAGGATGAAGATCAACGACATGTTCACCACCGGCGGCTATATCCGCGCGGACGGCGCAATGATCCACGACATGTACGTGATGCAGGTCAAGACGCCGCAGGAATCCAAGTACCCGTGGGACTACTACAAGGTGGTGAAGAAGATGAACGGCGAGGAGGCATTCGGTCCGATCACCGGTCTTTGTCCGCTCGCCCCCAAGTAGAGCCGTGCGGCCCGCCCCGGCACCGAGCCGGGGCGCGCCCGGCCTGCCTGAAGTAGCTCCCCTGTCCGCTCCAGCCCTTCCGTGACCGAGATCTTCGGCTTCCCCGTCGCCGTCATACTCGGGCAGCTGACGCTCGGCCTGGTGAACGGTTCGTTCTACGCCATG
>VBNY01000373.1 GCA_005877705.1 Gammaproteobacteria bacterium | reverse complement strand
TCGATGGCAGTAACGCGTGGATTGCCGAGCAGCGTCGCCACACGCGGGTCCTTCACGACCGCGGCGGCAACGCGCAGCGCCTCGGACCAGGCTCCGAGAAGCTTCTGGCCGCGGGCTTCCTGGAACGCCGCTTTGGCGTAGGGCCGCGCGATGGTTGTCTTGTCCGCCATGGTGTGGCTCTTAAATCTCCGTCGCGAGCTTGCTGATGAGATCCGCGTGGGTGCGCGCGTCGATCTCCCGCCCGAGCAGCTTCGAGGCGGCGATCACTGCGATCTGCCCCACTTCGCGGCGCAGACTCTCGCGGGCGCGCGTCGCTTCGAGCTCGATCTGCTGGTGGGCCGCCGCCACGAGGCGCTGACCTTCGGTGCTGGCGGCGCCCTTGGCCTGCTCCACCAGATCGTTGGCGCGATGCTGCGCCTGATCGATGATCTGGTGCGCGCGCTCGCGCGCCTCACGCACGATCGCGTCCGCGCGCTCGCGCGCCTGCGCGAGCTCCTGCTGGCCCTGCTCCGCGGCGGCGAGCCCCTGCGCGATCCTGCGCGAGCGCTCCTCCATCATGCCGAGAATGAGCGGCCAGACGAACGTCATCGTGAACCAGACCAGCACGGCGAACACGATCATCTGCACGATGAGCGTGAGATTGATGTTCACGGCTACGCCTCAGTGCGCCGCGTGCAGCGCGCTCACGAAGGGATTCGCGAACGTAAAGAACAGAGCGAAGCCGATACCGATCATCGCCACCGCGTCCAGCAGGCCCGCGACCAGGAACATCTGTATACGCAGCGTCGGCAGCAGTTCCGGCTGGCGCGCCGAGCCTTCGATGAAACGGCCGCCCAGAATGCCGAAACCGATGGCGGTGCCGAGTGCCCCCATGCCGAAGATGATGCCGACGGCCAGCACGGTCATGGCCTGGATGTGTGCAACGCTTTCCATTCAACTCTCCTGCAACTAAACGGTTAACAAAGGCATCAGTGATGCTCGTGCGCCATCGACAGATACACGATCGTCAGCACCATGAATATGAAGGCCTGCAGCGTGATCACCAGGATGTGGAAAATCGCCCACGCGAGCCCGAGGATCATTTGCGCGAGCAGCCCGAGCCAGCCGCCCACCGTTGTGAGCCCGCCGAAGCCGCTCGACAGCGTGAGCAGCGCGAGCAGCAGGAAGATCATCTCGCCCGCATACAGGTTGCCGAACAAGCGCAGCGACAGCGATACCGGGCGGGCGAGGAACGTGACCGATTCAAGGATGAAGTTCACCGGCACGAGCAGCGCCTGCGCGAACACGTTCTTGGTGTTGAAGGGCTGCAGGGTGAGCTCGCTGATGAAACCGACCATGCCCTTCATCCTGAGGCTGTAGTACACAATGAGGATGAAGACCGTGAGCGACAGCGCGAAGGTTGCGTTCAGATCGGTGCTCGGCACCACCTTCAGACGCTCGAGACCGATGCCGCGCGCTACCGCCGGCAGCAGATCGACCGGCACCAGATCCATGAAATTGAACAGAAACACCCAACAGAAGATCGTGAGCGCGAGCGGCGCGATGAGCTTGCTCGTACCGTGGAAGCTGTCCCGCACCTGGTTGTCGACGAACTCGACCATCATCTCGACGAAGTTCTGGAACTTGCCCGGGACGCCCGCGGTCGCGGTGCGCGCGGCGAGATAGAACGAGCCCCCGAACACGACCGCGAGCAGCACCGAGAAGAACACGGTGTCGTAATTGATGACGGAAAAGTCGACGATCCCCTGCGGCGCCTTGTTGGACAGGAACGTCAGGTGATGAAGGATGTACTCGGTGGCACTGGGGGCGTTTTCTGCTGCTGCCATGTAGGTTCCGTCAGCGCCGCGAGATCTACCTTGCTTACTTACATCTCAACTAACGGGATGGCGCGGCGTTCCGCGTCGGGCCGTGGCAAACGCACCCCAGTACACGAAAAAGGTGGCCACATACGCGGCGAGCATCGCCAGCGGCGCCACCGTCATCACCTTCAACACCACTACGAACAGCAGCACCACCAGCGCGACCTTGACGGCCTCACCGACGTACAGTGCGCGCAGCGCGCGCTGCGCAGTCGCGCCGGCCGAGCCGCCGAAACTCAAGGCAGCCATCACGAGGCTTGCAGCGGTGCTGATGCCCCCTCCGAGAAGCGCCGACAGCGCAGCTCTCCGGCCCGCGATCAGCCAACTCGAGAGCGCGACGATCGCAGTTATGGCCGCTTGCCCCAGCACGACGCCGAAGGCCAGCCGCCGCGCGCTGGGCTGAGTCGTCGCGATCACCTTAAGTCCCGTCGAGGGGCCAAAGCCTTGACGACCGCGACCCCCTCAGGTCTCGGGGGGCTCAGGTCCAGACCCGGCGAAAAAGCCGCGGGATTATAGAGAGCGCACGCCCACGAGTCCACAGCATGGCAGGGGCGATCACTGAATGTGCGCCAGGATTCCGTCGAGCTCGTCCAGGCTGTTGTAGCTGACCACCAGCTTGCCCTTGCCGCCGCCGGAGTGTTGGATGGCGACCTTGGCGCCGAGCTTGTCCGCAAGCTCCTGCTCGAGCCGATGGACGTTCGGATCGCGCGGCGCGCTGCGCACCTCGCGTTCCGCGGCGGGCTCCTGCATCCGCCGCACGAGTGCCTCGGTCTCGCGCACCGACAGACCCTTTTTCGCAACCAGCGCCGCGACTTCGATCTGCTGCCGTCGATTGGTCAGAGCGAGCAGGGCACGGGCGTGGCCCATTTCGATCTCGCGCTTCTCGATCAGCGCGGAGACTTCCGCCGCAAGCTCCAGGAGCCGCAGCAGGTTGCTGACCCCGGCGCGCGAGCGCCCCACCGCATCCGCGGCTTCCTGATGGGTGAGCTCGAATTCCTTGATGAGACGCTCGAGCGCGCGCGCCTCCTCGAGCGGGTTGAGGTTCTCGCGCTGGATGTTCTCGATGAGCGAGACGGCGATCGCAGCCTCGTCGGGAATGCGGCGGATGATCGCCGGGATCTCGGCGAGACCGGCCATCTGCGCTGCGCGCCAGCGACGCTCGCCGGCGATGATCTCATAGCGCTGCGTCTCCCCGATTGCGGGCGCCTCCAGCGGGCGCACCACGATGGGTTGCACGACACCCTGAGCCTTGATGGAATCGGCCAGCTCCTGCAG
>VBNY01000372.1 GCA_005877705.1 Gammaproteobacteria bacterium | reverse complement strand
CACGCATTGCCGAGAAGGCCGACGGATACCGGCCGGCCGCTGCGGCGCGAGCGGTCCAGAATCTCCAGCGCCTCGGGGAGCGTCGCCGCCTGCGCGTCCAGGTACTTGGTCTGCAGGCGCTTTGCGATGCGCTCGGGCCGGCATTCCACGGCCAGCAGCGAGGCGCCGGCCATGGTGGCCGCCAGCGGTTGCGCGCCTCCCATTCCGCCGAGGCCGGCCGTCAGAATCCATTTGCCGGTCAGCTTGCCGGCGAAATGTTGGCGGCCCATTTCCACGAACGTCTCGTACGTGCCCTGCACGATTCCCTGGCTGCCGATGTAGATCCACGAGCCGGCCGTCATCTGGCCGAACATCATCAGCCCCTTGCGGTCGAGAGCATTGAAGTGCTCCCAGTCGGCCCAGCGCGCCACCAGGTTCGAGTTGGCGAGCAGCACGCGCGGCGCATCGAGGTGAGTGCGGAACACCCCTACGGGCTTGCCGGACTGGATCAGCAGGGTCTCGTCTTCCTCGAGGGCGCGCAGCGCCGCCACGATCTGCTCGAAGCATTGCCAGTTGCGCGCCGCCTTGCCGATCCCGCCATAGACGACCAGCTCCTCCGGGCGCTCCGCGACCTCAGGATCGAGGTTGTTGAGCAGCATCCGCAGGGCGGCCTCGGACAGCCAGTTGCGGCAGCTGAGTTGGGTTCCGCGCGGGGCACGCAGCGGTGCGCGGGGAGGGGTGCCAGTCATGGGATTACCTCGGCTGAAAGGTTCCGGCCAGCTCGTAGCGGGAACCGGGATGATAAAGATCCGCGACCGACACGATCCGCCCGTGGGTCCAGGTGCGCCTCATGATCAGAAGGCAGGCGTCCCCGGGCTCGAGCTTGAGCAGGCGCCGGATGCGTCCCTCGGGGGCGACCGCGCGCACGGTGTGCTCCGCGCGCTGCAAGGGAGCGGCCTGCATGAGGAACTCGTGGGGCGTCGTGCGGGAGAAGTCGTTGCCGAAATGAATCACGAGCGAATGGTCGAGCTTGGCTCCGGGGCTCACGCCGCAGCGTTCCGCCAGCTCGCGCGGCGCGCTGACGGAGTCGAGCGTAGCCACTTTGGCGAAATGCTCGTGTCCCCGGGCCCGAATCTCGTCGGCGATGTTGCGCACCTCGAGGGGATGCGCATGCACGCGCTGCTCGGCGACGAAGGTGCCCACTCCCGCCACTCTGATGAGCACACCGTCGGCCGCCAGCTCGCGCAGCGCGCGGTTGGCGGTCATGCGTGAGACGTCCAGCTCGCGCACCAGCTCGTTCTCCGACGGCACGCGCTGCCCGGCCCGCAGAGCGCCTGCGGAGATCCGCTCGAGAACGAAGTGTTTGACCTGAAGATAGCGCGCGGCTGCGGTGGGTAGCGCCACGGTTCAAGGCCTCTTTAGCGGGTATGCGCTGCGTGATCGTGACATGCGCGGAGTCACTTGTCTATACAGGTCCGCACCACCTGGGAGGGTGCAGATCGTGGGCCCTGCCCGGCGGGCGCTCGTATTAGCGGTTCCACTGCCCGTCCGGTTTGGGTAGAATGCGCCCCCCGCGCGGGCCTCGGCTGGCGGGGACGGGTGACGGCGATGCCACCCGAAAGCGCTTGACTGGAAAGCCCCCCGAGGGGCTTTTCGTTTTTTGGGCCTTGCGGCCCTTTTTTATTTGGCTGAAAGGGCCTCGCGGCTGTTATTTGTCGGTCCAAAGCGGGCTGCGGGCAAAGGCGTGGCTTTGCCTGCAAGCGTGCCGGTTCTGCCGGGGGCTTTGTGTAGTTGGTTGAAAGGGCCTCGTGGTAACGGCGGGAAAATGGTGGCGACGGCGATCTTGCGAGAGCGGCTCATCAGCCTCATAGAGCCCTTGCTCGGGAGGCTGGGCTACGAGCTCGTCGAGCTCGAGCACACCTCGGGGCGCGCGCACGCCACGGTGCGCCTGTTCATCGATCGACCTGAGGGCGTGGGCCTGGAGGACTGCGAGCGGGTGAGCCGGGAGGTATCGGCTGTGCTCGATGTGGCCGACCCGATTCCCACGGCCTATACGCTCGAGGTGTCGTCGCCGGGCTTTGACCGGGTGCTGCGCACACAGGCGCATTTCGGGCGCTTCGTGGGCTCGCGGGTATTCATCGAGTTGAAGGTGCCGCGCGAGGGGCGCCGCCGCTACACCGGCACGCTGCTTTCGGTCGACGATGCGGGCATCGCCCTCGAGGTCGACCAGCAGAAGGTGTCGGTTGCCTTTGCAGAGATCGGTAAGGCGAGGCTCGCGCCTTGAGCTTGAGCGCGCTGCGCCCCGCGGCGCGCCGCTGATGGGCAGCGCGCAGCGCGCGTGAGAGGTAGACAAGCAAGTGAACAAGGAAATCCTGATGGTTGTCGATGCCGTCTCCAACGAGAAGGGCGTCGACAAGGAAGTGATCTTCGAGGCGCTCGAAGCCGCGCTGGCGTCCGCCACCCGCAAGAAATACGGGGAGGAGTGGGATGCGCGCGTGTCCATCGATCGCAAGAGCGGCGACTACGAGACATTCCGCCGCTGGAAAGTCTTTGCCGACGATTCCAAGGAGCTGGAGGTGCCCGAGCGCGAGCTGCGACTCGAGGATGCGCAAGAGCTGGACCCCAAGGCCGAGGTGGGCGGCTATGTGGAGCAGCCGATGGAGTCGGTCGCCTTCGGCCGCATAGCCGCGCAGCAGGCGAAGCAGGTCATCGTGCAGAAGGTGCGCGAGGCCGAGCGCGCGCAGGTGGTGGACGCGTACCGGGACCGCGTTGGCACGCTCGTGAGCGGCGTCGTCAAGCGCGTCGACCGCAACGGGATCTATGTGGACCTCGGCGGCAACGCCGAAGGCTTCGTGCCGCGCACGGACATGATCCCGCGCGAGCAGGTGAAGCCGCAGGACCGCATCAAGGCGTTCCTGAAGGAAGTGCGCACCGAGCCCCGCGGCCCGCAGCTTTTCCTGACACGCACCGCACCCGAGTTCCTGATCGAGCTGTTCAAGCTGGAGGTGCCCGAAGTCGGACAGGGCCTCATCCAGATCCTCGGCGCGGCGCGCGATCCGGGCGTGCGCGCCAAGATCGCGGTACGCAGCAATGATCCGCGCATCGATCCGGTCGGCGCGTGCGTCGGCATGCGCGGCTCGCGCGTGCAGGCGGTGTCCAACGAGATCGCCGGCGAGCGCGTGGACATCATCCCGTACGACGACAACCCGGCGCAGTTCGTCATCAACGCGATGTCGCCGGCCGAGGTCATGTCCATCGTCGTGGACGAGGACTCGCACAGCATGGATATCGCCGTGTCCGAGGAGAAGCTGTCGCAGGCCATCGGCCGCGGCGGCCAGAACATCCGCCTCGCCAGTCAGCTCACCGGCTGGGAGCTGAATGTGATGACCGAGTCCGACGCCGAGGCCAAGAGCGAAACGGAAGCCAAGGAGCTCGTGCAGAACTTCATGAAGCAGCTCGACGTCGATGAGGATGTCGCCACGATCCTGGCGCAGGAAGGCTTCTCCACGATCGAGGAGATCGCTTACGTCCCACAGGCGGAGCTTGCCGCGATCGAGGAGTTCGACCAGGACATCGTGAAGGAGCTGCGTAACCGCGCACGCGACGTGCTGCTGACCCAGGCGATCGCGAGCGAGGAGACGCTCGATCAGTCGATGCCGGCCGATGATCTGCTGCTGCTCGAGGGTATGAGCCCCGACCTGGCGCTGGCGCTGGCGCGGCGCGGGGTGCGCACGCGCGAGGATCTGGCCGAGCAGTCCGTGGACGATCTCGCCGACATCGAAGGGCTCGCCGCCGACGAAGCCGGCAAGCTCATCATGACAGCACGCGCCCACTGGTTTGAGGCGGGCAGCGATAGATGACGCTGCGAGGTTTTAGCATATGGCGGAAGTGACAGTCTCCCAATTCGCCGAAGTCCTGAAGGTGCCGGTCGACCGACTGCTCGTGCAGCTCGATCAGGCAGGCATCAAGGTCTCCGGTCCCACCGATCGCATCAGCGACGATGCCAAGCTCGAGCTGCTCACGCACCTGCGCCGCAGCCACGGCAGCGAGGACGACGGCGACGCCGCGCCTCGCAAGATCACCCTCAAGCGCAAGACGCAGAGCGAGCTGAAGCTCGCCAGCGCGCAGGGGCGCGCACGCACGGTGAACGTCGAGGTTCGCCGCAAGCGCACCTACATCAAGCGCGACGTTCTGGAGGAGCAGGCTCGCCAGCAGCAGGACGAGCTCGATCAGAAGCGGCGCGCAAGAAGGCGCAAGAGGAAGCCCGGCGCGTTGCCGAACAACGTGTTCGTGAGGACGAGGAGCGCCGTGAGCGCGAGCGTGACGAACAGCAACGCCGTGTGATTGAGCCGCCGCGGGAGCCGCGTGAGCGCCCACAAGCGGCTGTAGCCGCGTCGTCGCCCGCGCCGGCAGCCCGTGAGCGGACGCAGGCCGCTGCTGCTGCGCCAACTGTACGGGAGCGGCCGACGACGGCGCCTCCTCCTGCGCCGGCCCCGGATGACAAGCACACCCGTTACGGCCGTCAGGAGTTGCACGTCACGGGTGACGTGAGCTCTCGCTACAAGAAGAAGCGCCGCACGAAGTCTCGTCCGCTACCCGCGTCCGCGGAAGGGCGGCATGGCTTCGAGATGCCGACTGCGCCGGTTGTGCGCGAGGTCAGCGTCGGCGAGACCGTCACGGTTGCGGAGCTGGCGCAGAAGATGGCCGTCAAGGCGACCGAAGTCATCAAAGTACTGATGAACATGGGCGTCATGGCGACTATCAACCAGCCGATCGACCGTCACGGTGATGGGCCATGTCGACCACGGCAAGACCTCGTTGCTCGACTACATTCGGCGCACGAAGGTTGCAGCGGGCGAGGCGGGCGGAATCACGCAGCACATCGGCGCCTACCATGTCGAGACCCCGAAGGGCGTCGTGACGTTCCTCGACACTCCGGGCCATGCCGCCTTTACTGCGATGCGGGCGCGCGGTGCGAAGGCTACCGACGTCGTGGTGCTGGTTGTGGCGGCCGATGACGGCGTGATGCCGCAGACGATCGAGGCCATCCAGCACGCGCGCGCGGCGGGTGTTCCGATCGTCGTCGCGGTCAACAAGATCGACAAGAACGAAGCCGATCCGGATCGGGTGCGTACCGAGCTGTCGAAGCACGAGGTCATCCCCGAGGAGTGGGGCGGGCAGACTATCTTCGTCAACGTCTCGGCCCGCACGGGCCAGGGTATCGATCAACTGCTCGAGTCGATCCTGCTGCAGGCGGAGGTGCTCGAGCTGCGCGCGCCGCGCACCGGGCTCGCCTCGGGCGTCGTCATCGAGTCGAGCGTCGAGAAGGGGCGCGGCGCGGTGGCGACCGTGCTCGTGAAGAAAGGCACCCTGCGCATGGGGGATCCGATCATCGCGGGCTCGGAATTCGGCCGCGTCCGCGCCATGTTCGACGAGGGCGGCCGACCGGTGCAGGAAGCTCCGCCTTCGATGCCGGTCGTCGTGCTGGGGCTGTCCAGCGCGCCGAATGCGGGAGATGAGATTCTCGTGGTCGAAAGCGAGCGCAAGGCGCGCGAGGTTGCTCTGTATCGGCAGGGTAAGTTCCGCGACGTGAAGCTGGCGCGGCAGGCGACGCGTGCGGAGGACGTCTTCTCGCAGATGGGAGAGGACAAGGCGGGCGTCGTCTCGGTGCTCATCAAGGGGGACGTCCAGGGCAGCGTCGAGGCGCTGCGCGAAGCGCTCACCAAGCTCTCGACTGAGGAAGTGCAGGTGAAGGTGATCGCGAGCGGGCTCGGGGGCATTACCGTGTCCGACGTGCAGCTGGCCGCGGCATCGAAGGCCCTCATCATAGGCTTCAATGTACGGGCCGACTCGGGCGCGCGCGATGCCGTCAAGGAAACCGGCGTCGAAGTGCGCTACTACAGCATCATCTACGAAGCCATCGACGACGTGAAGCAGATGATGTCCGGCATGTTGCAGCCGGAGATCAAGGAGCAGATCGTGGGAGTGGCCCAGGTACGCGAGGTGTTCCGCTCGAGCAAGTTCGGCGTCGTCGCCGGCTGTCTGGTCACGGAGGGCGTCGTCCGGCGCAACAATCCGATTCGCGTGCTGCGTGACAACGTCGTGATCTTCGAGGGCGCGCTCGAGTCGCTGCGCCGCTTCAAGGATGATGTCAACGAAGTGCGCGCCGGCACCGAATGCGGTATCGGTGTGAAGAACTACCAGGACGTGCGCGTCGGTGATCAGATCGAGTGCTTTGCCCGCATCGAGGTTGCCCGGACGCTGCAGTAATGGCGGAGGCACGTACTCGCAGGATCGAGGCGCAGATCCACCGCGTGCTCTCCGAGGTGATCGCGCGAGAGGTGAAAGACCCGCGCGTCGGCAATGTGACGATTACCGGCGTGAGTCTCGCGCCCGACATGGGCGTCGCGCGAGTGTTCTTTACTCCATTCGCTGCGCGACATCCGTCGGAAGAAGTGCGCGTCGGACTCACGCACGCCGGCGGATTCCTGCGCGGAGAAGTCGGCCGGCGGCTCGGCTTGCGGCACGCGCCGCGACTCGAGTTCCTCGTCGACGACACCGCGGACCGGGCTGCGCGCCTCACGGGGCTCATCGACCGCGCCGTGACCGGCGATCGCGCCAGCCACGCCGCCGGCGACCTGGCGGCCGATTCGCCCGACGCGGACGAGTCTTAAACCAACACAACTCCAGCACCATGGAGAGCGGTATTCTGCTGCTCGACAAGCCCGCGGGCCTGTCGTCGAACGCGGCGCTGCAGCGCGTGCGCCGCACGCTCGGCGCGCACAAGGCCGGTCACGTGGGCAGTCTCGATCCGCTCGCCACCGGGATGCTGCCGATCTGTCTGGGCGAGGCGACCAAGATCGCCGGGGAGATCCTCGCGGGGCGCAAATGCTATCGGTTCACGATTGGCTTGGGTCTGCGCACCGCGACGGGAGATGTGGCAGGCGCGGTCGTCGAGACGGCGCCCGTGCCGGCGCTGAATGAGTCGGCGATCGATGCAGTGCTGCAGGGTTTTCTCGGCCCGCAGACGCAGATTCCGCCGATGTATTCGGCAATCAAGCGCGCGGGCCAACCTCTGTACAAGCTCGCGCGTGCGGGCCTGGAGGTGGAGCGCGAGGCACGGCCGATCGAGCTGTTTGCGCTGCGGTTGCTTGCCTTCAGTGCCGCCGCCCGCCTCGAGTTGCAAGCACTGTGCTCGAAAGGCACGTACGTGCGCACGCTCGCGCAGGACATTGCCAAAGCGCTCGGTACCTGTGGACACGTCACGGCGTTGCGCCGGCTGTATGTCGAGCCGTTCGAGGGCGAGTCGATGGAGACACTGGATTCGGTGGCCGCCGCCCGGCAGGCCGGCGCCTGGCCGAGAATTCTCCCGCCCGATCAGCCACTTGGGCACCTAAGCGCTATCTCGCTCGAGCTCACGGACGCGATGCGCCTGCGGCACGGGCAAGCAGTCACCGTACCGGCCACCGGGCTGCCTTGCAGGGTAAGGCTCTACGACGAGGCGGGCAGGTTTCTCGGGATCGGCGAATCGGACGGCCTGGGAAGCGTGCAGCCGCGTAGATTGTTCGTCTTCTGATGCGGCGTCAGCGGTGTACGGTGATGGACGGGTCGAGCAGGCGCAGCGCTTCATCAACCGTGCTGGCGCCCGTGTTGCGGATCTCCTCGCCCGTATAGGTTCGGCCGAACGCAGCGCATTCCCGTTCCCGTACCGCTATCCGCGTGCCGGTCGCCGGAAGGCACAGCTCGTGAGTGAACCTCGCGCCCGTGTCGGTCAGGGCATGCGGAGGCGGCGCGCTCGCGCACCCGGCCGCGAGGGCCGCCAGAGGGACTCCGATCAGCAGTGATTTCAACATCGCGGTCTCCTCGAAGATTGGACCTGCCGGGGTCGATTTGATTCAAAATTCCGCGGCAAACTTGTGGCAGGGGCGCCTGCGCGGGTAGAATTCCGCGGTTGCAAAAAGGGCTCTCGAGACAGGCATTTAGGATTATCGCGCAATGGCTCTAACCAGCGAGAAAAAAAGCGGAATTCTCGCGCAGTTCCGCCGCGGACCCGCCGACACCGGCTCCCCTGAAGTACAGGTCGCGCTCCTGTCCGAGCGCATCAATGACCTCGGCGAGCACTTTACCGCCCACAAGCGCGACCATGCTTCGCGGCGCGGGCTCGTGAAGCTCGTTAACCAACGCCGCAAGCTTCTCGATTACCTTAAGGCGACGCAACCGCAGAAGTACCAGGAGCTCGTTGAGCGACTGGGGCTCCGCCGCT
>VBNY01000085.1 GCA_005877705.1 Gammaproteobacteria bacterium | reverse complement strand
ACCGCCAGCTGTGACGCTGCTCACGATTCGAGCCGCAAACGGCCGAGCCGGCGACCCACTTCGCACTCTTCGCGCGTGGCGACGCCGTGCCGCCGAGGCGCCCGTGGGTGGGTGTTACTTGCGGATGAAGGCCTGCGCCGCGCGCCGAAACTCCGCCGACTCGAGCTGCGCCCGGAAGGCCCGCAGCTCCTCCTCTATCCGCGCCGGGATGCTCGCGGTTTCGCTGCGCAGCAGGCGTTTGGTGGCCAGCAATGCCCCGGCCGGCTGTTCCGCCACGGCACGGGCCAGCGCTCGCGCCTCATCCATCAGCGTCTCATCCTCGGTCACGCGGTTGACGATGCCCAGCGTGAACGCACTCGCCGCATCGAATGGCTTACCGAGGAACAGCAGCTCCGCGGCGCGCTGATGACCGATCAGCCGCGGCAGCAGCAGCGAGCTCGCCGCCTCGGGTACCAGGCCCAGCTTGACGAACGGCAGGCTCAACTGGGTGCTGCGTGCGGCCAGCACCAGGTCGCAGTGCAGGAGCAGCGTTACCCCGATTCCCACCGTCTGCCCGTGCACCGCGGCGATCAGCACCTTGCGGAAGGCCGCCAGCGTGCGCAGGAAGCCCACTGCGCTGGGCTCGACGTTTCCCTGCAAGGCGCTGAGAAAATCGTTGAGGTCATTGCCGGCCGAAAAGTTCGCGCCGGCCCCACTCAGCAGCACCGCGCGAACCGCGTCGTCCGCGTCTGCGTTCCGCAGCGCTTCGCTCAGTGCGCCGTACATCGCCGCGGTCAGCGCGTTGCGTTTCTCGGGCCGGCTCAGCCGCACCTCGCACACGCCGCCCGAGCGCGAGACGCTGATGTGGTCTGTCATATTAATAATATTATAATACCACTCCCGCCGCTTTCAGGCGCACCGATCAGGCCCCAATGGCTTCCGTCTTGATACGCACCCCGGTAGCCGCGCGCGGCGCGACGCCGCAGCCGCACCCGCGTCTGAGCCGTCTCGCCCAGGAAAGGGCGATGTCGAGCCACGACCAGGTCGCGGCGATTCTGGGCACCGAGATCCTCAAGGGCATCCACCGCCCCGGCGCCAACATGCCGCCCGAGCCCGAGCTCATCCAGCGCTTTCAGGTCTCGCGCACGGTGCTGCGCGAGGTCATGAAGACCCTCGCCGCGAAAGGCTTCGTGGTCTCGAAGACGCGCATCGGCACGCGCGTCCGCGACCCGGTGCACTGGAATTTCTTCGACGCCGACGTGCTCGCGTGGCGGGTGCGCATCGGGCTCGACGACGACTTCCTGCAATGCCTGACGGAAGTGCGGCGGGCGCTCGAGCCGGCCGCGGCCGCACTGGCCGCGCGGCGCCGTACGGCCGCGGACATTGCCAAGCTGCGCGCGCTCATCAGCCAGATGGGGCGCTCCGGCCACAGCCGTCAGAGCTTTGCGGAGGTCGACCTCGACTTTCATGTGGGCGTAGGCGCCGCTTCCGGCAACCCGCTGATACGCTCCATGGCGAGCGTCATCGAGGCCGCCCTGGTCGCCTCGTTCGCGTACAGCTCACCCGTCGACGATGCCGCCGATCACGAAGTCACGGCCAACAGCCATGCGGCGATCGTGGACGCGATCGAGGCCCGCGACCCGCAGGCGGCGGCGCAAGCGATGTTGAAAGTGATCGACATCGGCGTGCGCCGTATCGAGTCGACGAGGAGAAAGAAAGGATGCAAGCGATGACACCACAGCCCGTACACGGCGCAGCCGGGGCCGGCGGCAGACGGCTGCGCTCGCGTGCCTGGTTCGACAATCCCGCCAACCCCGACATGACTGCGCTGTACCTCGAGCGCTACCTGAATTTCGGCTTGACGGCGCACGAGCTGCAGTCGGGCCTGCCGATCATCGGCATCGCCCAGACCGGCTCGGACCTCGCCCCGTGCAACCGCCACCACCTGGTGCTCGCGGAGCGCGTTGCCGCAGGCATCCGCGCAGCCGGCGGCGTGCCGCTCGAGTTTCCGGTCCATCCGATCCAGGAGACCGGCAAGCGCCCGACGGCGGGGCTCGACCGCAACCTCGCCTACCTCGGGCTGGTGGAAGTGCTCTACGGTTATCCCCTCGACGGCGTCGTGCTCACCATCGGCTGCGACAAGACGACGCCGGCCTGCCTCATGGCGGCGGCGACGGTGGATATTCCCGCCATCGCGCTGTCGGTCGGACCGATGTTGAACGGCTGGCACAAGGGAGAGCGCACCGGCTCGGGCACCATCGTGTGGAAGGCGCGCCAGATGTTGGCGGCCGGCGAGATCGACTATGCGGGGTTCATCGAGCTCGTGGCCTCCTCGACTCCGTCCACCGGTTATTGCAACACCATGGGGACCGCGACCACGATGAATTCGCTGGCCGAGGTGCTGGGAATGCAACTGCCCGGCTCGGCGGCCATTCCCGCGCCGTACCGCGAACGCGGACAGATGGCCTACGAGACCGGCAGGCGCATCGTCGCGATGGTGCATGAGGACCTGAAGCCGTCGCGCATCCTGACCCGCGAGGCTTTCCTGAACGCCATCGTGGTCAATTCCGCAATCGGCGGCTCCACGAACGCCCCGATCCATCTGGCGGCGATCGCCCGCCACGCGGGCGTGCAACTTGCCCTCGATGACTGGCAGACCTACGGCCATGGCGTGCCGCTGTTGGTGAATCTGCAGCCGGCGGGCGCCTATCTGGGCGAGGATTTTCACCATGCCGGGGGCGTCCCGGCCGTCGTGAACGAGTTGCTGAAGCAGGGCTTGATACACGCCGGCGCCTTGACAGCCAACGGCCACACGCTCGGCGAGAACTGCCACGGGCACGAGATCCAGGACAGCGATGTGATCCGTTCGTTCCACCAGCCGCTCAGGAGCCACGCCGGGTTCATCGTCCTGCGGGGCAACCTGTTCGAATCCGCGATCATGAAGACGAGCGTGATCTCGGACGAGTTCCGCCAGCGCTACTTAAGCAACCCGGCCGATCCGGACGCTTTCGAAGGACGCGCCGTTGTGTTCGATGGCCCCGAGGACTACCACGCCCGCATCGACGACCCGGCGCTGGCGATTGACGAGCGGACGCTGCTGTTCATCCGTGGCGCCGGGCCCATCGGTTATCCCGGGGCGGCCGAGGTCGTCAACATGCGGCCGCCCGCCTCGCTCATCAAGCGCGGCATCACCTCGCTGCCGTGCATCGGCGACGGCCGCCAGTCGGGGACCTCCGCCTCGCCCTCGATTCTCAACGCCTCCCCCGAAGCCGCGGCGGGCGGTGGGCTGGCGCTGCTCAAGACCGGCGATCGCGTGCGCATCGACCTGCGCAAGGGCTCGGCGAACATCCTCACTTCGGAGGCCGAGCTCGCCGCCCGGCGGCGCGCTCTGGAGGCGGCCGGCGGCTACCGCTATCCGCCCTCGCAGACACCGTGGCAGGAGATTCAGCGCTCGATGGTCGAGCAGCTCGGGGACGGCATGGTGTTGAAACCCGCGGTGAAGTATCAGCGCATCGCCGAGACGTTCGGCATACCACGCGATAATCATTAGTTGGGGTCATGTCCAGCCGCCGTCGACGACGTAGTGCTGGCTCGTGCAGGCGCTGGCTTCCTCCGAGGCGAGGAACACGACGAACTTCGCGACCTCGATGGGCTGCAACTTCCGCTTGAGACACTGGCGCGCCAGGATCTCCGCCTCGCCTTCCGGCGTGACCCACTTCTCGAGCTGCCGCTGCGTCATGATCCAGCCCGGCGCAAGCGCGTTCACGCGGATTCCGTACGGACCGTAGTCGCGCGCCAGGGAGCGCGTCAGGCCTAACACCGCGGACTTGGCCGCGGTGTAGGCCGCCATGCCGCCTTGACCGGTCATCCAGGAGATCGAGCCGAGATTGACGATCGCGCCGCCGCCGGCGGCCTGCATGTCGGGCAGGACCGCCTGGGCACAGAAGAACTGATGCTTCAGATTCACGGCGATGCCGCTGTCCCACACGGCTTCCGTGACCGCTTCCGTCGCATGACGGTCGTCGTTGGCGGCGTTGTTGACGAGAATCTGAATGGGACCCAGCCGGCTGCGCACGGCTCCGATGGTGCGTTGGAGCGCGGGGATGTCGGTGAGATCACAAGGCTCGAAATGGACCGGCGTGCCTGCCTGTTCCAATGTCTTGAGTAGCGCGCGGGAGCGCTCAACGGCGAGGTCGATGAAAGCCACCTTCGCGCGCTGGCGCGCGAATTCTCTTACGATCGCCTCTCCGATGCCGGAGCCGCCGCCGGTGACGAGCACCACCTTGTCGCGCAGGTCGGGATAAATCGCCGCCATGTCCGTTCAGTCCTTCAAGCGCGCAGCGCCACTTCGTTAGGTGGCGAGCCCGGCACGTCGGCGCGGAAGCTGAACAGATCGCCCGCCAGCGGCTGGGCCGCACGTCCGAGCGGGCTCAATCCCTTCCAGGCCGTCGTCGCATACACGGTACACCCATCAGGGCCGCCAAAGGCCACCTTCGTCACGTTCGCGCACGGGAAACGCACGATCCCGAGCAGCTCACCGGAGGGAGAATAGCGGCGCACTCCCCAACCACCCCAGAGTGCGATCCAAACGCAGCCTTGCGCATCCACCGCCGTTCCATCGGGAAAGCCGGCGCCTGCCTCGATGCGCACGAAGACTCGCTTCCCCGCCAGGGTTGCCGGTGTCGGCCGGTCGAATGCATACACCACGCGTTGCACCGTGTCGGTGTGATAGAAGATGCCGCCGTCCGGGCTGAATGCGGGACCGTTGGTGATCGTGTAGCCGGCATCGAGCGCGACTGCCCGACCGTGCTCGTCGAGGCGATAGAGACAGCCAGAGGGCTCCTTCTCCGCTTCGTCCATCGAACCGAACCACAAGGCACCCTCGGGGCTCACGGCACCATCGTTCAGCCGGTTGCCGGGAAGATGCGGCTCGACGTGCGCGAGGTGGGTGAACTGTCCGCTCTGCGGGTCGAAGCACTGCAGCCCGTTCTTCAGCCCGACGAGAAAGCCGCCGCCGCGCAGCGGCACGATGAAGCCGGGCCGCTCGGGCGCCGGCCAGGCGCGCCAGCGGCGCGAGGCCGGCTCAAACCGATGCAGCTGCCGGCCCAGGATGTCGACGAACCAGAGCGCCGCCTCGCGCACCACCCAGACCGGGCCCTCGCCGAGCTCGGCGCCCACGCTGCAAACATGCTCAGCTTCGATGTACTGTCCGCCGGTCACGCCTGTCGCCCCTGCGCTCACTACCGCCGGCCTGTTCCACCGGGCGTCTTGGCATGCAGCCCGGATGCGGTCTCGCGCACGAGAAAATCCACCACCGCCTGCAGGGCTTCGCGCTGGCTCGCGCCGGCGGCGCGCGCTTCCTCGTAGGTGCGGATCTGCCGGTGCGCGCTGGTGCCGCGCGCGAGAATCGTGCGCAGGTGCTCGATCTCGCGCCAACAACCGAGCTGCTCGGCGTCCGTGCGCACGGCGGCGATCAGCTCGTCCATCAACAGTGAGAACGGCACCAGCTCGCCGCGCGCGAGATCCAGGAGTTGCTCGTCAAAACTATAGCGCATCGCTCGCCAGCGATTCTCGGCGATCAGCACGTTCGGATACAGCCGCCAGCTCTGGTTGGCCCGCCGCAGGTGGTACAGGCGGCGCACGAGGCACACGACCAGCGCCGCAAGCGATACGGCATCGTCGATACCCGTGCAGCAGTCCATCACCCGCATCTCGAGCGTCGGGTAGCGTGGGTTGGGCCGCACGTCCCACCACATCTTGCCGGTGTTCTCGATGAGGCCGGTGCGAATCAGCATGTCCAGATGCCGCCGCAGCTCCCCGTAGCTCGCGAAGCGCTCGGGCAGACCGGTACGCGGCAGCGAGCTGAACAGCGTGAGGCGGAATGACATCAGGCCGGTGAGCTCGCCTTCCCAGAACGGCGACGAGCACGACAATGCCAGCAGGTGGGGCACGAAATACGACATCTGATTCATCAGATCGACGCGCAGGTCATCGTCATCGATGCCCACGTGGACATGCATTCCGCACACCATCAGGCGGCGCGCCGCCGCCTGCATCTCGCGCGCCAGCGCGAAGAATTGCTCCTTCTCCGTCGGCAACTGCTGCGTGGCGTTCGCGAACGGGTGAGTGGAAGCTGCGATCGGCGCGAGCCCGTACTCGCGCGCGGCATCGACGATGATGGCGCGCAGCCGGGCCAGGTCGGCGCGCGCATCCGCGACGGAATGACACACCCGGGTGGTGACTTCGAGCTGCGAGCGCAGGAACTCGGGATTGATCTGGCCGGCGCCGAGCTCGGTGCAGGCGCGCAGCAGCCGCGGCGGCGGATTCTCGTTCACGTCGCGGGTGTCGAGATCGACGAGCAGGTATTCTTCTTCGATACCGACCGTGAATGGCGGCTCAGTACTCCCCACAGCGGCGGCTCCCCGGCACGGGCTTCGAGGGGCAGTATACCGATGCTGAAAGCTTACCTCGACAGCTCCGCGATCGGCAGGGGCCGCGCCAGGTAGTGGCCCTGAGCAAAATCGACACCGATGCGCTTGAGCTCCGCGAGCACCGCTTCGGCCTCGACGCACTCGGCAATCGTCGCGATGCCGAGGGCCCGGCCGACCTTGATGATCGCTTCGACCATGCTGCGATCCACCGCGTCGTCGGCGATATGACTGACGAACTGCCCGTCGATCTTGAGGAAATCGACCGGCAGCGTCTTCAGATACATGAAGGACGACAGCCCGGTGCCGAAGTCATCCAGCGAGAACTTGCAGCCGCGCGCTTTCAGCTCGCGCATGAAGTAGGTGACGCTGGCGAGGCTGGTCACCGCCGCCGTCTCGGTGATTTCGAAGCACAGGGCGCTGGCGATCGCGGGGTCGCCCACGCTTTGCAGCACGAACTCGACGAAGGCCTGCTCGTTGAGGGACGTGCCCGAGAGGTTGACCGCGAGCAGCGGCGGCGGCTCCTCGCGCAGGCGCCGCGCCTTCAGCAGCTCGACCGCCTGCTGCACGACCCAGCGGTCGATGATCGACATGACGTTATAGCGCTCGGCCGCCGGGATGAACTCACTCGGCGGCACGAGCGCACCGTCGTCGTCCCGCAGGCGCACCGTGAGCTCAAGGAAGCCCGGCGAGGATGCGGTTCCGATCGGCACGATGGGCTGGAAGAACAGCTCCAGGCGGTTTTCCTCCACGGCGCGCGCAACGCCCGCAACCCAACGCATCTCGCGATGGCGGTCGGAGACGCCGTCCGCCTGGTATACGTGAATGCGATTGCGGCCTTGGTCCTTCGCGGCATAGCAGGCGATATCCGCCGCGCTCATCACGCTCGCGACGCTCTCGGTCTGCGCGTTGATATGCACGACACCGACGCTGGCACCGACCGACAGCGTGCTCGCTCCCCACATGAACCGGTAGTCGCGGATGGCTTGGCGCACGCCATCGGCGATGCGCGAGGCCTGTTCCGGAGTGCAGCCTTCCAGCAGCACGCCGAACTCATCGCCGCCCAGGCGCGCGATGGTGTCAGAGGCGCGCACCTTGGTCTGCAACAGCCCCGTCACGTCGCGCAGCAGACGGTCGCCGGCCTGGTGGCCGCACGTGTCGTTCACCACTTTGAACTGGTCGAGATCGATGTACAGCAGAGCGTAGCTGCCCTCGCCGCACTGCGCGCTCAACACCGCCGTGTGCAGGCGGTTGTCGAACTCACGGCGGTTGATCAGGCCGGTGAGCGCGTCGTGGCTCGCCTGATAGGACAGCGCCCGTTTCAGGCGCCTTTCCTTGGTGACATCGTGAAACACGATGACCGCGCCGATGACCCTGCCCTGGCGGTCGCAGATCGGAGCGGCGGATTCCTGGATCGCCACTTCCTGACCGGCGCGCGTGATGAGCACCGGGTGGTCGGCGGGGGGGCCGCTCTCGCCGCGACCCAGCACGCACAGCAGCGGATTGTCGATCGGCTCGCGCGTGATCTCGTTGACGAGATTCAGGACCTCGCTGATCGGGCGGCCGCGCGCCTCCTGCAGGCTCCAGGCCGTCAGGCTCTCGGCGACCGGATTGATGTATTCGATGCGCCCCTCGGCATCGGTGCTGATGACGGCGTCACCAATCGATTGGAGCGTCACCTGCGCCCGCTCCTTCTCGGCGAACACCGCCTGCTCGGCGCGCTTGCGCTCCGTGATGTTCGCAATCGTACCCTCGTAGCCCACGATGCGGTTTTTAGCGTCACGCATTGCGCGCGCGTTCTCCAGAATCACGACCTGTTGCCCGTCGCGCCGGCGCATACGGAATTCTGCGTTGCGTATCTCACCTTCGGATTCGACCTGGCGCACGAACTCCGCGCGGTCCGCCGGGTCCCAGTACAACATGGCAACGTTCGGGAGCGCGTAGAGTTCCGTGGCGTTGTCGTAGCCCAAGATGGACACGAACGCGGGGTTGACGGACAGCAGCCGGCCATCCCGCGCGCTCTGATAAACGCCCTCGGCGATGGTCTCGAACAGACCGCGGAACTTCGCCTCGCTGCTGCGCAGGGCCTGCTCGGCGAGCCGCCGCTCCACGGCGATGCCGGCCAGTTGCGCGGCGCGCGCCATGATCTGCGACTCCGTCGGGGTGGGCAGGCCGGGCTCGGCGCGGTACACGCCGAGCGCGCCCAGCATCTTGCCGTTGGCCCCCTTGATGGGCGTGGACCATGCGGTGCGCAAGCCCGCCTGCAGCGCCGCTGCGCGCCGTTGCTCCCAGAACGGGTCCTTGCCCACATCGGCGACCAGAACCTGGCGACCCAGATAAACCGCGGCGGCGCACGAGCCGTTGCGGATGTCAACGCTCGAACGCTCGAGCGCCGCGCGCAACCGCTCGGGCAGCTGCGGCGCCACCATGTAGGAAAACGCCGCGCCGTCGTCGGCCAGCAGACTGACCGAGCACACCGTGCCGACCCCGACTGTCTCGATCAGTCGCGTGATGGAGGCGAGCACCTCGGCGAGCGGTGAGTTGCCCGTGAGCTGCTCGAACACTGCGCGCTCGGCGGCCGCGACACGCTCACCGCGCTTGCGCTCGGAGATATCCGCAATACTTCCCCGCACCAGTCGCCGACTCCCGCTCGGCAGGCGCACCAGGCGCACTTCGCAGATTATCTCCTTCCCGGAGGCGTTGCGGTGCAGCCATTCGAAAACCTGTGGGTGCCCGTCGAGCGTCTGCAGGATGTAGGCCCGCGAGCGCTGCGGCGAGGGCGTGCCGTCGGGCTGCAGCGGCGGGCTGAGCTCGATCGGCCCGGCTTGCAGCAAGCGCGTGCGCTCGAGGCCGAACAGCTTTTCGGCATTCTCGTTGGCATCGACAAAACGGTCGGCGTCCGCGTCGAACACCACGATCGCTTCCGGCGCATGATCGACGAGCAGTTGGTAGCGGGCCGCGCTTTCGCGCATCGCCTGCTCCGACTCGCGCCGGTCCGTGACGTCGCGCAGGCACAGAACAAACATCTCCCTGCGGGACAGGCGCGCCTTGCTGACCGCGATCTCCGCGGGGAAGAACTCACCGCTCTTGCGTTGCGCCCAGGACTCGCGCGCGGCCAGGTCAACCGCCGTATCGCCCGACGTCGCGGCCAGTCGCTGCAGCGCCTCGGGGACGCTCTCCTGGACGGCGATCTTCGGGATGAGTAGATCGATTCGCTGCCCGACGAGCTCCGCCTCCACGTACCCGAATACCCGCTCGCCGGTGGGATTGAAGCTCTGGATCGCGCCGTCCTCATCGACGGTCAGCACGACATCCTTGATGTGATCCAGGATGACTTGCAGGTGCTCCGAGCTCTGCTCGCGGGCCTCGCGCGCGAGCGCCCGGGCCTCGTCCGCCATCAGGCGCATGGACTGCACGATGCCGCGGCGTTCCTCGTCTATAGCCTCGTAGTAAGCGCTGACCACCCGCAGCAGCTTGGCAAGATCAGCGGCGGAGCCGGTGCGCAGCTCCTTGAGCTGCGTGCGCAGCTGGGGGTGCAGGTCGGGGCTGTCCGCGCCCGGCGGCGGCGCGTCCGACCGCACGAGCGTGGTGGTTTCGCCCGCACCCGCCTCGGGGGAGTCGACAGGCGTCCTTATCGTCGGCGTGGTGCTTGACATAGCGGCAAGGGCTTCGGCCCGACGCGGATGATAGAGCGTCGCGCCTCACGTGGGGCGTGAAGTCTTTCCGGATTTCGGCCAGTCACTTACGCGCACTTCGCTTAGCGTGCCTTGGCGCCCGGGCGGCCCTGGGGCGCCTGTCCGGCAGCAACCTCCGACTTGGCCGCGAGCTCCGCCAGACCCTGCCCGGCGATCAGCGGAATCGAGAAGCTGCGGCTCAGCGATTCGCTCGCCGACTCCACGGACACCACGGCGCTCACCACGAAAATGCCGTCCCGTTTCGGGAGGATGCGCAAAATATGGCGAATGGGCACGCCGTCGGCGGGCTTTTCGATCGGCGCCGTCTCGCCACCCGAGACGAGGTCGAGCCCGTCCCCGGCCTGGAATATCGCGTGGACGCGCTCGAGGTTCGGTGAGACCGGCAGCACGGCGATATCGATATCCACCGGCTGCCCAACCTGCGGTCGCTCACGCAGCTCGAACTTGACCTCCACGGGGGGCCCGCCTTTGGTGGCACTCACGGCGGCCACCATATTGTCCGATTGCGGACGGCCGGGGGCCTTGGCTCCGGGCGGGCCTTTATTTGCCGGTGCAGCGCCGGTGCCCGACTCGCCGCTCGAGCCGCAGCCGCTGACAGCCAGCGCCAGCGCGGCGGCAATGGCCCAGCTCACCCGGGAGATCCCCGTGAACATCCGCATGGCTCGAGCGCGTCCTCTGTTACGGGTTGCCATTGATCGCCGACAATACCGCGTTCGGGCGGCCACGCGCACCTGCATGGCGCGCATTTCGCCGAAGGAGCCTGCGACAGCCTCCCCGGGGCGGCGCCGACGCTTGAGCCCTTAGCTCCTCAACAGCGGCGGATCATCGATGATCCCGATCTGCTCGAGCAGGTCCCCGAGGTAGCCCTCCCAGTAGCGCGGCTCACCCAGCCACGGAAACGCCCGCGGAAACGCCGGGTCGCTCCAGCGGTGCGTCACCCAGGCGGCATGATGCAACATCCGTAGCGCCCGCAACGGCTCGATGAGGCGCAGCTCCCGGAAATCGAAATCCGCGAACTGCTGATAACCCTCCAACAGCTCGCTCCATTGCCGCTGCTGCTCCGCGGCGGACCCGGCCAGCATCATCCACATATCCTGCACGCGCGGCCCCATCGCGCAGTCATCGAGGTCAACAAACACGGGGCCCTGCTCGTTCCACAGCAGATTCCCCAGGTGGCAGTCGCCGTGCAGGCGAATTTCGGCAAAGGCGCCGACCTCGGCGAATGCCTGACTGACAGCACCTGCGTGCGCGCCTCCCAGCCCAGGCGCTGGATCTCGATCCGGGGACGTGCGCGAAACGGCCGCACGGCCCCGATCTGGTGGATCCGGGCCAGGCTGCGGCCGAGGATGCGCCGCGCATCGACCGCATCCAGCTCCGGCGTGCGGCCCCGCATCCAGGGAAAGGCGGCGAACCGGAAGTCGTGATACCTGAAGAGCCTGCGCCCCTCGAGCTGCACCGGCGCGGCGACCGGCAGGTCGGCGGCGGCAAGCTCGGCCGTGAACAGGTGCTCCTCCTCGATCTGCGCATCGCTCCAGCGCGCCGGCCGGTAGAACTTCAGCACCAGCGCGCCCCCCGGGCTGCCAAGTTGATACACCCGATTCTCGTAGCTGTTGAGCGCAAACAGCCGCCCGTCAGTCTCCAGACCCACGGAGGTGGCCGCGTCGAGCACCACATCGGGTGTGAGCCCGGTAAAGGGCTTCACATCCGCGGCGCGGCTTTTGTTTATCATCGCTGCCTTTACGTCAGTCGAACGGACGCGCTTACACCATGAATCGGGCCACCATACTAGTCACGGGCGGAGCGGGCTACATCGGCAGCCACGTTGCGCTGCAGTTGCGCGCCAGAGCCGAGCGGGTCGTTGTATTGGATGATCTGTCGCGCGGTTTCCGCCAGGCCGTGCTCGACACGCCGCTCGTCGTCGGCCAGGTCGGCGACCGCGACACGGTGCTCGAAGTCCTGCGCACGCACGGCATCGACACGGTGATGCACTTTGCCGCCTGGACAGTCGTTCCGCAGTCGGTGAGCGAGCCGCTCAAATACTATGGCAACAACACCTGCTCGACCCGCAGTCTGCTGGAGTGCTGCCTCGAGGCCGGCGTACGCAATTTCGTGTTTTCCTCGAGTGCCGCCGTCTATGGCATTCCGGCCGGCGGGATCGCCGCGGAAGGCACGCCCCCCGCCCCCATCAATCCCTACGGCACATCGAAGCTGATGTCGGAATGGATGCTGCGGGATGTGGCGGCGGCCTCGCCCCTGAAGTATGTGGCGCTGCGCTACTTCAATGTCGCCGGGTCGGATTCGGCGGGGCGGGTGGGACAGGCCACCCCCAACGCCACGCTGCTCGTGAAAGTCGCCTGCGAGGCCGCGGTCGGCAAGCGGCCGCACATCTCGATCTTCGGCACCGACTATCCGACGCCGGACGGCACCGGAGTACGGGATTACATCCATGTGGAGGACCTCGCCACGGCCCATCTGGACGCGCTCGACTACCTGCGCGGCGGCGGCGCCTCCACCGTTCTGAACGTCGGCTACGGCCACGGCTACAGCGTCAGAGAGGTCCTCGCCAGCATCGAGCGCGTTGCCGGCAAGCGCCTCGCGACCCGCGAGGAGCCCCGGCGTCCGGGCGACCCGCCGGCGCTGGTGGCGCGCGCCGATCGGATCCGCAGCGAGCTCGGCTGGCGGCCACGGCTGGACGACCTCGATACCATCGTGCGCACATCGCTGGAATGGGAGCGGCGGCTGCTACGCGATCCGTGGTGACCTGCGCCCCGGTAGAATGAGCTCCATGCAGTGGGTACGACCCAAGTCATTGAGTGGCTTGATGCTCCTCGGCCTGGCGCTGATCGCCGTGCCGCTGCTGGCCGCCATTCTGACGGCCGCGCTGCAGATCCGCTCGCTGGCCGATATCGGACAGAAGATCGTCATCGGAGGCGTACACGCGGCGCGGGCAAGCCAGGATCTGTTCAGCGAGATCGCCTCCCTCGAGCGCACCGCCCGGCTGTATGACGTGCTCAACGATCCCAACCTGCTCGAGCTGTATCGCCGCCAGGATGCGCTCCTCACCGCCACGCGCGACAAGCTGAACGCCTACGGGGCCGCCGAGACCCGCAAGACGCTGGCTCAGCTCGGCGAGCTGCAAGGCAACATTCGCGCGACGGTGCTGCGGCCGGCGGGCACGGGAGCGGCCAACAGGACCGCGCTTTCCGGCCGTTTCATCGAGCTCAGCGCGCTCGTGGACCGCGTCGCGCAGCAAAGCAACGCGCAGATCGATGCCGAAGTCGCCGCGCTGGAGGAGCAGACGGAGCGCGCCCGCCGGCGCCTGCTGTGGCAGGCGGCGCTGCTCGTGCCGCTCACCGTGATCGCCGTCTTCGCGCTCACGCTGGCCGTGGGCCGGCCGCTGCGTCAGCTCGATCGCGCGATCAGCGAGCTCGGCCAGGGGACCTTCTCCAACCAGATCGCGGTGTCGGGCCCGCACGACCTCGAGCGCCTGGGCGGTCAGCTCGAATGGCTGCGGCAGCGGCTGCTCGACCTCGCGCACGAGCGCAACCGCTTCCTCAGACACATCTCGCATGAGCTGAAGACGCCGCTCGCCAACATACGCGAGGGAACCGAGCTGCTGATGGACGGCGCCGTCGGCGAACTCGACTCCAATCAGCGCGAGGTCACGGCGATCCTGCGCGAGAACGGCATCAAGCTGCAACGCATGATCGAGAACCTGCTGTCATTCAGCGCCTGGCAGACATCCAGCGTCGGTCTCGAGACGAGCGAGTTCCGGCTGCGCCCGGTCGTCAAGCAGGTGCTGGAAAACCAGCAGCTCACGCTGCTGTCGCAACGCGTGCGTCTCGATGTGCAGGTCGAGGACGTCACGCTGGTTGCCGATCGCGGCAAGATCCGCCTGATCCTCGAGAACCTGATATCCAACGCCGTCAAATACTCGCCCAAGGGAGGCACGATCCATTTACGGGCGCGCACGCTCGGCACGCAACTGCTGCTCGATGTCGCCGACAGCGGACCGGGCATTCCGCCGGAGGAGCGCGAGCACGTCTTCAAGGCTTTCTACACGGGACGGGCCGCCAAGGCGACTGCCGTGAAGGGCACGGGCATCGGCCTGTCCGTGGTGCTGGAATTCGTCTCCGCGCACGGCGGCACGGTGCAGATCATCGACGGGGAATTCCCCGGCGCGCATTTCCGCATCACCATGCCGATCAACGCCACGAACGGCGATCGACCCGCGGCTACCGAACCCAAGGCGCAGGCGCATGCCGCGTGAACGTGGTGCGGCCCGCGCCGTTGCCCTTACCGCACCGGCAAAGGCAACGGCCGCCGCGTCCGCCGTGCTGAGCGCGCTGCTGCTGACCGCCTGCGTGACGGACCTCCTGCCCCGCAGCCGCGAACCGGGCGAGGCCACTCCCGGGGCGAACCGGGCGACCACGGCCTCGGCAACGGTGCTCGCGGAGTACCTGCAGCTGCTGCAGAGACTGGTGCAGGGCACCCCGGCTGAGCAGGCGGAGATTGTCGCCGCGGCGCAACGCGACTACGAAACGGCGCCCACGCCGAGCCGGCAGCTGCGTTTCGCCCTGATGCTGGCCACCCCGGGCCATCCGGGCACCGATCTGCCGCGGGCGCAGCAGCTGCTGCGCGAGCTCACCGCCAACCCGGAAATGCTGCTGCCCGGGGAGCGGGCGCTCGCCTTTCTGGAACTGCAGCAAATTGACGACCATTTGACGCTGGAGGCAGAAAATCGCAGGCTGGAGACCGATGCGGTGCGGGCCGACCGGGAGCGCCTGGCGAACCTGAACCGCCGCCTGCAGCTCGAGTCGGACGAGAACGCGCGGCTGCGCAAGGAGCTCGAGGAGGCACGCGCGAAGCTCGATGCGATTGCGAACATCGAGCGTTCGCTGAATGAGCGCAAACCCAGCAACGAAGGACGACCACAGTGACGATCCCAGCGAGCACGTTG
>VBNY01000371.1 GCA_005877705.1 Gammaproteobacteria bacterium | reverse complement strand
ACGTGGAGCAACGGCTACACTTGGAGCAACGCCTGCACGTCGAGCAATTGCACCACCAGCGTAACCCCGACCGGCCAGCAATAGGAACGAAGTTCGTGCATGCGAAGACACGCACGTAGTCTTCTCTGTGTCTTCGCGGCCTGCGCGGCGCTGGCCGCGCCGGCGGGCGCGCTGCTGGCAGTAGCACCGGTGCCGGCGGTGCGCTCGTTGTATTTCGAGCATCTCACGGTACGTGACGGGCTCTCGCAGAGCACCGTCATGAGCATCCTGCAGGACTCGCAGGGCTACCTGTGGCTCGCAACCGAGAGCGGCCTCGACCGCTACGACGGGTACTCGATCCACGAGTACCGGCGCGAGCGCGGCAGCGCCGGCGGGCTCGCCAACGACTACATCTGGACGATCGCCGAAGACGCTCACGGCGACCTGTGGCTCGCCACGGACGGCGGCGGCGTGGAGCGGTGGGATCGGCGCACCGACCGATTCCAGCAGTTCCGGCACGACCCGCTCAATCCGCAGACGCTGGCCAGCGATTCGGTGCGTACGCTGCTGGTTGACGCTCAGGGCCGCGTATGGGCGGGGACGCAGGACAACCATGGTCTCGACGTGCTCGACCCGAAAACCGGGGTGGCCCGCCACTTTCGCCACCGCGACGGCGATCCCCGCACGCTGGCAGCCGACGGGGTGTGTGCACTATATGCGGATCGAGCCGGCCGCATCTGGGTGGGCACGGACAACGGACTCAGCCGCTATGAGCCGCGCACCGACGATTTCGTCAACTATGGCAGCCCGGGGAGCGAGGCGGAATTCAGCAACACGCACATCCGCGCCATTCGCGAGGATGAGGCTGGCGTGCTGTGGGTCGGCACGATGGGTGGCGGACTCATTCGTCTCGACCCCGGCAGCGGCCATGTGAAGTTCTTCCGCCACGATCCGCAGGACCCGCACTCGCTGAGCAGCGACCACGTCCGCTCCATCCTGGAAGATGACGCCCATCGTTTATGGGTGGCCACGGCCGACGGTCTGAACCTGTTCGATCGCGCTGCCGAAACCTTCGTGCGCTACGGGAATGAGGCGGACAACCCGCAGAGTCTGCGCGCCAGCTACATCATGGCGCTCTACCAGGATCGCGGTGGAGTGCTGTGGGCAGGCACCCGCGGCGGAGGCGCGAGTCACTGGAATCCGCGCAGCTGGCTGCTCGGACACTACCGCAGCGCCTCGTTCCGCGACATGTTGGTCAACGCGTTCGCCGATGACGGCGCCGGCAAGGTGTGGGTTGGAACCCTGGCCGGGTTGATCGAAATCGACGCCCGCAGCGGGCGCGAGCGGCGCTACGGACGCAGCGCGGACTCGGCGCTGCGACTGACGGACGAGCGCATCATGGCGTTGCTCTACGACCGCCGCGGCGTGTTGTGGGTGGGCACGATGTCCGGCGGGCTCGACCGCCTGGATCTCACGGCGGGGACTGCCTACAACTACCGGTCCGACCCGGATGATCCGACGACGCTGCCGGCGAAGGGGGTCATGTCTCTTTACCAGGACCGGCAAGGCAATCTCTGGGTTGGCACTTTCGGCGGCGGACTCGCCAGCATCGAGCGCGCGAGCGGCCCTGTGACGCGCTACCCTTATGGGGGTGAGGATTCCGCCGCGCTCAGTGATCCGCGCGCCAGCGCAATCGTCGAAGACCTGCTCGGCAACCTGTGGATCGGCACGGTCGGCGGCGGTCTCAACCTGCTCGATCGTCGCACGGGCCGCTTCTACCATTACCGGCGCAACGACCGCGATCCGACCAGCCTGAGCGACGACACCGTGTATGCACTGCACGTGGATCGCCATGGCGAGTTGTGGGTCGGTACCGTCGCGGGGCTCGACCGCGTGATTGGCAGCTCCGCCACGCCGCAGGCCGTGCGTTTCGAGAACCAGTCAGGCTCGGTCCGTATGCCCAGCCAGGTCGTCTGGGGAATCGAGTCCGACTCCGAAGACCGCCTGTGGCTCAGCACGAACGACGGCCTGGCTCGTTTCGATACGCGCGCCCGCTCGCTCAAGGTCTTTCATGAAGCGCACGGCCTGCAGGGCGAGGAATTCAACGTCAATGCCCACTATCAGGCCCGCGACGGCACGCTGTTCTTCGGCGGCAACAACGGTTTCAACGCCTTCCTGCCGGAGGCGGTCACCGCGAATACACCGCCGCCGCGGGTGGTGTTGACCGCCGCGGCGAAGCTCAACCACTCGCTGCCTCGCAAGGACATGCCGGGCCCGAATCGACCGCTGCTGCTCGCGTATGATGACAAGCTCCTGAGCTTCGAGTTCGCCGCGCTCGACTTCACTTCGCCGGCCAACAACCGCTACACCTATCGGCTCGAGGGTTTCGATGCCGCCTGGATCGACGCCGGGCCGCTGCACCGCGCGACCTACACGAACCTGGACGCGGGCGAGTACGTCTTCAAGGTGCGAGCCACCAACGCCGACGGCGCCGCCAGCAAGGAGGCGCTTGCGATTCCGGTGCATGTCGCGCCGGCGCCCTGGAATACTACAGCCGCGCGGGTGGCCTACGTAGCGTTTGCCCTGCTGGTCTTCGGCTACCTGTGGCGCCTGCAGCGGCTGCGTCGCGAGCGCGAGTTGCGCTACAGCCGCGAGCTCGAGCACACCGTGCGCACCCGTACGCGCGAGCTCCAAGAACGCAACGCGCAGCTGCAGGTCCTGAGCCGGGCCAAGAGCGATTTCGTGGCCCGCATGAGCCATGAGCTGCGTACGCCGATGAATGGCGTGCTGGGCATGACCAGTCTGCTCATGGACACGCGCCTCGACCAGCCCCAGAGACGCTTTGCCGAAGCCATTCACCGCTCGGCCGACTCGCTGCTGGCGATCGTCGACGACGTGCTGGACTTCTCCAAGATCGAGGCGGGCCGCCTGCAGCTCGACCCGGTCGACTGTGACCTGATCGAGCTCGTCGAGCAGACGGTGGAGATGCTCGCGGCACGCGCGGCTACCAAGGGAATCGAGTTGCTGTTCGATGCGCCGTCGACACCGCTGCCGCGGGTGCGGGTGGACGCCGTCCGGCTGCGCCAGGTGCTGGTCAACCTGGGCGGCAACGCCGTGAAGTTCACCCAACATGGCGAGGTGACACTGCGGCTCGTGGCGTTGGGGAATGAGAGCGGCTCACTGAGATTGCGCGTGGAAGTGGCGGACACCGGCGTGGGAATCGCGCTGGAGAACCAGTCACGCATCTTCGAGGAATTCGCGCAGGAGGATGCATCGACTACCCGGCGCTTCGGCGGCACGGGCCTCGGCCTGGCCATCTCCCGGCAGATCGTCGAGCTGCTGGGCGGGCGGCTGTCGCTGGTCAGCGCAGCGGGTACCGGCTCCACTTTCTTCTTCGAGCTGTCGGCCCCGCTCTGCGATCCGCTGGCACAGGCAGCGGCACTGCCGGGCCTCAACGGCCTGCGCACGCTGGTAG
>VBNY01000370.1 GCA_005877705.1 Gammaproteobacteria bacterium | reverse complement strand
CATCGATAGCCGGCGGCAGGATGGCGAGTGTCCGCGCGCCCAGATCGATCCCGCGGAACAACGGGAATTTCAGCAACTGCAGGTCGCGTTGGTAGCCGGAAGGCAGCTTCGCGTACACGCCGAGCGCTTCCGTGAGACAAGCCAGCGCGCTCGCCGAGCGGCCGCGGATGATCTCGAAAACGTCGGGGTTGCGTTTCTGCGGCATGATCGAGGAGCCGGTCGTGAAAGCCTCCGGCAGCTCGAGGAAGCCGAACTCCTGCGTGCAGAACAGCAGCACGTCCGCGGCGAAGCGGCCGAGGTCCTGCAGGAGCAGCGTGATCTCGAACAGCAGGTGCGCCTCGGCCTTGCCGCGCGAGAGTTGTACGGCGGTCACGGGCTCGTGAGTCAGCGTGAAGCCGAGTCTCGTGCGCGTGGCTGTGCGGTCGATCGGCAGACCGGGTGTTCCGTAGCCCGCTGCGGAACCCAGCGGGTTCTTCGAGATGCGACGCTGCACGAGGCGCAGATTTTCCGCGTCATCGCGGATCTCCGCCGCGAATCCGCCGGCCCACAGCGGCACGGAGCTCGGCATCGCCTGTTGCATGTGGGTGTAACCGGGAAGCGCCGTACTCGGCTCGCGCGCCGCAAGTCGATCGAGAGCCTCAGCCACCTGCAATGCGCCGGCGCTCAACTCCTCGACCACGTCGCGCAGGTACAGCCGGATCGCCGTGAGCACCTGGTCGTTGCGCGAGCGGCCGAGGTGCACACGTCCGCCGGCCGGACCTATGCGCTCGATGAGGCGGCGCTCGAGTGCGGTCTGGCCGTCCTCATCCGCGAGCTCGATCTGCCAGAGTCGGCGCGCATGCTCGTCCGCGAGCGCCGTCAGACCGGAGCGGATCGCCTCGAGATCGGCAGCGGCGAGCAGCTGCTGCGCGTGCAGCATTTCCGCGTGCGCGATCGAGGCTTGCACGTCGTAGCGCACCAGCCGCTCATCGAGGGCGTAGTCCTCTGCGGCCGTGTAATTCAACACACGGTCGTCCAGCGGAGCCCCTTTGTCCCACAAGCGGGTCATGTTCCTGGCGCCTATTGTTGTTGTGCGCCCTGCTGCTCGGCGGGGCTGAGCGCGTTGACGTCGGCGACAATCAACGTGCCGGTGCCCTCGTTGGTGAAGACCTCGCCGAGAATGCCTTCCGGGGAGTTGTATGACACGACGTGCACGCGGCGCACGCCGCCGCGAATCGCATCCTCGATGGCCTTGGCCTTCGGCAGCATGCCATCTACGATACGGCCCTCCTCGCGCAGCCGCTTGAGGCCGCGCAGGTCGGTGTAGGAGATCAGCGAGCCCGGATCGTCCACGCTGCCGAGAATGCCCGGAGCGCCGGTGCACAGAATCAGTTTCTCGGCGCCCAGGGCCGCGCCGATCGCGGCGGCCACCGTATCCGCGTTGATGTTGAGCAGCACGCCGGATTCATCGGCAGACTAACCGTAATCGACCAGCTCGCCGTTGGAGCTGATCTTGACCGGCGGGCGCTTGTGCGCCCGCACCAGGCCGGCGTCCACGCCACTGATGCCGACGGCATCGACGTTCAGGTCGCGGCACATCCCGAGGATGCGGGTGTTGATGAGGCCGTTCAGCACCATCGCGCTGACATCGATCGATTTCTGGTCGGTGACCCGCCGGCCCTCCACCATGCGCGTGGGCACTCCAAGGGCCTCGGCCAGCTCGGTGAGCTGCGGTCCGCCGCCGTGAACCAGCACTGCGCGCACACCGAAGTAGTGCAGGATGGCGATCTGCTCGATGAGCACGCGTGTGGAGTCCGTATCGGCGAATACTCCGCCGCCCGCCTTCACCACGAAGGTCTTGCCTTTGTACATGCGAATGTAGGGAGCGGCGCTCTTCAGAGCACGGATGGCGAGAGCCTGATCGCCTCGATGCATGATCATGGAAGTTCCTACAGTCCTTTCAGAAGTTGATAGAGCACCGCCATCTGCACGCTCAGGCGGTTGTATGCCTCGCGTTGCACGGCACTGCGCGGGCTGTCGAGCACCTCATCGGCGACGGCGGTGTTGCGCCGGACAGGCAGGCAATGCATGAGGCGGCAGTCGGCCGCTGCCCGAGCGAACCAGTCGCTGCGCACACACCAGCTCGTCAGCGCACTGCGCAAGCGCGCGTCGCCCTCGACATCGCCGTAGCAAGTGGTCGCGCCCCACTCCTTCGCGTACACGATGTGAGCGCCCGCGAGCGCCTCCTCGCGCTCGGAGGTCTCGCGGACCGAGCCGCCGGACGAGGCAGCGGCGCGTCGGGCGCGCTCCATGATCTCCGGGGGCAGCGCGAAGCCGTCCGGCCTCAGCACCACGACCTCCATTCCGCGCAACGCCGCCATGTGAGCCGCGGCCGCGGGAACCGCCAGCGGTAACGCGCGCGGATGGTACACCCACGAGAGCACGAACCGGCCGCTCCGCGGCACGCCGAGATCATCCATCGTCTTCCAATCGGCCAGCGCCTGACATGGATGGTTGACTGCCGACTCGAGATTGATGAGAGGCTTGTCGACCAGACTCGCCATTGCGTGAAATGCGGTCTCCGCCAGATCGTTGGGCAGGTCCTTGCCCTCGGCGAACGCGCGGATGCCCAACGCGTCGCAGTAGGAGGCGAGCACCGGGATGCCCTCCCGCACATGTTCGGCGGCGGCGCCATCCATCACGACCGCAGGCCGCGTCTCGAGCTGCCAGGTGCCCTGGCCCGGGGTGATCACGAACGAGCTGCCGCCGAGCCGGGCCATTCCGGCCTGGAACGAGGCGAGGGTGCGCAGCGAGGGGTTGAAGAAGACGAGCCCGAGAATCTTGCCCGCGAGCGCATGCGGCTCCGGATACTTCTCCAGCCGCCGGCTGAGCTCGAGCAGCGCCAGCACCTCGTCGCGCTCGAAATCCGCGAGATCGAGAAAGCGCTTCATCCGGGAAGATCCGCCAACGCGTCCCTGAGCATGTCAACGTGCTGCTCCTCGAGAATGAACGGCGGCAGCAGCCGCAGCACGTGTGTGTCGCTGGCGGTGCCCGTGAGAATCCCGCACTCCAGCAGCTCCGCCTGGATCTGCTTGGCGGGCCGGCTCGTGCGCAATCCGGTGAGGAAGCCGGCGCCCTGGTGGCCGGTGACGGGACCCACGATGCAGCTCTCCCGAATGTATGCGGCCACGCGCCTCACGTGCTCGAGCAGGTTCTGCGACTCGATCGCCTCGATGACCGCCTCCATCACCGCGCAGGCCATCGGACCGCCGCCGAACGTCGTGCCGAGGGATTCCACCTGGAGCGCGGCTGAGACCTTCGCCGCTGTCAACAACGCCGCGCAGGGAAAGCCGTTTCCCAACGCCTTGGCCGCCGTAAGCATGTCCGGCATGATGCCGTAAAGGTTGGCGGCGAACGGATATCCCGTTCGGCCGACGCCGCACTGGACTTCATCGAAGATCAGCAGCGCGCCCACTTCGTCACAACGGCGCCGCAACGCCTCGAGGAACGGTGCGCCCAAGTCAACCGCCCCGGCCAGCCCCTGAACGGGCTCGACGATCACTGCGGCGGTCTCGTCAGTCACGTGCGCGGCGATGGCGGGGACGTCGCGGCGCGGAATGAAGCTCACATCGAACGGCGTGCGCGGAAAGCCATACCACTTCTGCTGCGCGCCCCAGGTCACGGCCCCGGCGGCGGCCGTGCGGCCGTGAAAGCCACCTTCGACCGCGGCGATGTGCGGCCGCGAAGTCAGACGGAACGCGAGCTTGAGCGCGTTCTCGTTCGCCTCGGCGCCGCTGTTGACAAAAAACACGCTGGTGAAATCCAGCTTCGAGAAGCGCACGAGCCGCTCGGCGGCGCGCGCCCGGATCTGCATCGGCACGGCGTTCGTCTGGAAGTTGCAGGACTGAGTCTGCTTGGCGAGCGCCTCCGTCCAGCCGGGATGCCCGTAGCCGAGAGCGGCCACGGCGTGCCCGCCGTACAGATCGAGCACCCGCTCCCCCTTGCTGTTCAGCAGCCACACTCCCTGGGCCGAGACGACCTCGAGCGGGAACTGCGCGAACACGGGCGCGAGGAAGTCATGGGCGAGGGTCCCCGGCCGCACTCTTGAGGTTGCGTAATTCATGAGTCTCGCTTCAGGTCCATCCGGGCGCCGGCGTCGTGAGCCCCGCGGTCTCCGGCAAGCCGTAGATCCGGTTCATCCACTGCACCGCGCCGCCCGCTGCGCCTTTGTTGAGGTTGTCGACAACGCACATCACCGCCACTGTGCGGCCGTTCGCCGCAGCGGAAAGATGTGCGTAGTTGCTCGTCGCCACCTCTTTCACCCGCGGAGCTTGCTCGGTCACGCGCACAAACGGGGCATGAGCATAAAAGTCGCGCAGCGCCGCGAGCACCCGCGGCGTGTCGAGTGGTGATTTGAGCGCCGCCTGCACCGTCACGTGAATACCGCGTGCGAACGGGCCGGAATGCGGCACGAACGCAAAGTCTGCCTCGACGCCCGTCGCCGCCCGTGCGCACGCCACGATTTCCGGGGCATGGCGGTGCGACAGAGCGTTGTAACTATAAAGATCGCTGTGCCGCACAGGGTGGTGCGTGCCCTCGACCGGTTTGCGTCCCGAGCCCGTGCTGCCGGTAATGCCGCTGACAAACACAGCGGGCGGCGTGAGACCGAGGGCAAGCAACGGCACACTGGCGAGCAATGTTGCGGTCGCGAAGCAGCCGGGGTGGCCTACATGGGGCGTCGCAAGCTTCGGCAGATGCTCGGG
>VBNY01000369.1 GCA_005877705.1 Gammaproteobacteria bacterium | reverse complement strand
CTCCGCGGACAAGCCGCAACGCATCCTCGATGCTGCGTTCGCCTTGGCCCCTGGCGTTCTGGAAGACGGTCACCGCCAATCTTCCCCGGGCAATCTCCGCCATCGCATCGCTCGTCGCGTCAACACCGGCGACGAGAATCTTGCGCCCCGAGAGCGGGATCTGATGGATCGCCAGGCTCGCCCCGATGGCCATCTCGTCATTATTGGCGGCGACCGCATCGATGCGCGTGCCTTTCACCATCCAATTGATCATCAGATCCATGGCCTTGAGCCGATCGAAGTTGGCCGACTGCTCCTCGACGATCTTGATCGCCGGATAACGGGCCACGATTTCCTTCAGGCCCGCCGTGCGCCCACGCGTGGATTCGTTGGACAGATCGCCGAGCATGATCGCCACGTTCCCCCGTCCCTGCAGCAGCCGCGCCAGCTCCGTCATCTGCAGCCGGCCGGCCAGCCGCTCATCCGAGCCCACGACGACCACGTGCGCCGGGAGGTGCTGCTCCTCGGGATGTCGGTTCACGTAGACCAGCGGTATCGCCGCCTTGCTGGCCGCCCGAGTGATCGCGCGCGTCGCGGCCGTGTCCACCGCAATCACCACGATCGCATCCACGCGCTGGGCGATGAAGTTCTGCACCTGGCTGAGCTGGCGACCGACATCGCCTTGCGCATCCTGGAACTGTATCTCGACCGCATCGGCCGCCGCGGCCCTGCGCACCATGGCTTCGCGGACGGACATCAGGAAGTTGTCGTCAAACTGCGCGATCGATACACCGAGCCTCGCCTTGCCGTGCGCGGCACTGGCCAGGAGCAGGATCAGCAAGAGGGTCGAGGCCAGTGCGCGCAGCCGCTGCGATCGATTCATGACAGCTGTACGGTTCGTGCGCTGTGCAGACTTTGAACGGCAGCCTCGGCCAGCTCCAGTGCGCTAATCCCGTCCGCGAAGCTTGGCGACGGAGTCTTCCGGTCACGCACGCAGGCTGCGAAGTAGTCGATCTCCGCGGCATAGGCAGCAGCGTAACGCTCAATAAAGAACCGCTCTATGAGGTCGCGGCTGCGAGTGCTCGCGGCGTTCCAGCTCTCAACCGTGGTCGCGTGCTGATTTCCCGCCCGCAGCATCCCCTTGGAGCCGAACACCTCGATGCGTTGGTCGTATCCGTAGACGCAGCGCCGGCTGTTGTCGATGTGGACCAGCGCGCCCGAGCGCGCCCGTAGCACGAGCATTGCGGTATCGATGTCGCCGAGCTCGCCGATAGCCGGATCCACGAGATTGGCGCCGAACGCCTGCAACTCGAGAATGTCTCCGAGCAGATACCGCGCCATGTCGAAATCATGAATGGTCATGTCGCGGAATATCCCGCCGGAGGTCTTGATGTAGGCCACCGGCGGCGGCGCGGGATCACGGCTGGTGATGATGACGAGCTCAGGGACGCCGATCTCGCCGGCACCCAGCCGCTCACGCAGGGAGCGGAAGGAGGGGTCGAAGCGCCGGTTGAAGCCGATCATGACGGTCGGCTGCAGTGAAGCGATGTCATTCCAGCAGCGCTTTGCGCGTGCGAGATCGAGATCGATGGGTTTCTCGCACAGCACCGCTTTGTGCGCGTGTGCGGCTGCGATGATCAGCGCGACGTGCGTATCCGTCGAGGTGGCAATCAGCACCGCCTGAATGGCAGGATCAGCCATCACCTCATCAACCGACCTTGCGCACCGCGTACCGACGTCGCGTGCTGTGCTTTCTGCTGCGCAAGTCATCACGTCGTAAACGCACTCCAGCTTGACAGCCGGATGCCGCGCCAGATTGTGTGCGTGCACCTTGCCGATACGCCCACAACCCAATAGCGCCATTCCGATCATGTAGACCTCCGCTGAAAATCGTATCCCGGAGCCACCCTGAACAGCCAACGGCGTACCGGTCCGGCCATGACGTTGAGGTAATACAGATCGATGCCGTGCGGAGCGCCTACAGGATGGTAACCCCGCGGGACCAGCACGACGTCGCGGTCCTCAACCGCTATCGTCTCATCCAGGCTGCGGTCATCGGTATACACGCGCTGGAATGCGAAACCGCTGGGTCGGGCGAGACGGTGATAGTAGGTTTCCTCGAGTTGGGTTTCAGTGGAGCCGTCGGCGCTGTCGTGCTTGTGCGGGGGATAGCTCGACCAGTGCCCGCCCGGCGTGATGACCTCCACGACGAGCAGGCTTTCGGCCGGCTGAGTGTCGGGCAGAATGTTGCGAACGTAGCGGGCGTTGGTCCCCTGCCCGCGGGTTTCCTCTGCAACGTCGGTTGGCGGGATCAGCCGAGGCGGCAGGCGACCGACGGCCGGCGCAGAGCCCAGTGCAACCTCACAGGCGCTCTCCGCCCGCACGCTAAAACTTGAGCGCGCCGGGACGTACATCGACCACGGTCTGCCTTCGAAGGGACTGGTGCGATCCCCGATCGCGCCAAACACTTCCGCTCCCGCCGCCACGAGTGCCCGTCCTGATAACAGGACCACGCATACTTCGCGATCGTCGGTAGTGCGCTCGAGCTGCTGCCCCGCAGCCAGGTCGACAACCTCGAACCCCACATAGGTCCAGCCCGCGCTGGCGGGCGTGATGCGCTGTACAACCCCATCCGGCGCACTGCGCTTCGCCTTGACGAGCAGAGGTGAGATCATCGGATTAGTCCTTTCGCCAGAAAGCGTGTCAAGGCACCGTAACCCGCCGTCGCGCACTTGAGCGGGTTGGCCTTCTTGGGATCCTGCTCGGCCTCGAGCACGATCCAACCCGAGTAACCTCGCAAACCGCGGAACACGCTCACATAATCGATCATGCCGTCGCCGGGGACAGTGAACACCCCTTCGAGCACGGCGCGCAGAAAGCTCCAATCTGACTCGCGAGCATGTAGACACACCTCTCTTCTCACGTCCTTCGCATGCACGTGACTGATGCGCTCGCGGTACTGCGTCGCAAGTGCGGTGGGATCCACACCCGCGAAAACCGCGGCCCCAGTGTCCAGCACCAGGTGTACGGCCGGGCCAGTCGCCGCCATGAGCGCCGCGATATCCTGGCCGCTCTGCACGACAGTGCCCATGTGGTGGTGGTACACGAGGCGCACACCCTCTGCGAGAGTGGCCTCGGCAACGGTCGTGAGCTTGC
>VBNY01000368.1 GCA_005877705.1 Gammaproteobacteria bacterium | reverse complement strand
GGCTCGCTGCCGTGAACTAAGGAAAACAAGCCATGACCTCACGTCGCCTCGCCATGCTGCTCACGGCCGGACTCGCCGTGGTTGCGTTTGCGATCTGGCTGTCGTCAACGCGGCATCTGGCGCGCGCCACGCTCGCCGGCGATCTGGTGTTGCCGGGGCTCGAGAGCGCTCTGAACTCCGTCACCGAGGTGCGGCTGACCAAGGGCGACGGCACGCACGCCACATTGAAGAGGGGCGCCTCCGATTGGATCGTCGGCGAGCGCGATTACCCGGCGGACTCCGGCAAGGTGCGCAAACTCCTGCTCGATCTCGGGGCTCTCAACGTCGTCGAAGAGAAGACCCGCCTGACCGCGAACTATCCGCAGCTCGGCGTCGAGGACCTCAACTCGCCCAAGGCCGCCGGCACCCGAGTCGAGGTCGTGACGCCGGCCAACACCTATGCGCTCATCATCGGCAAGTCCTCGAGCGCCAAGTCCGGTTACGTCCGCCTAGTCAACACGCAGCCGAGCATGCTGGCCGCGCCGCTGGTCGCGGTGGAAGCCGATCCGAAGCGCTGGCTGGACCACACGCTCCTCGATGTTCCGCAGGATCGCATCAAGGCGATCGAGGTGAAACCGGCGCAGGGTCCGGCCTACACGGCCTCACGCGACAAGAAGGAGCAGCCTGATTTCGCGCTCCGCAATGTTCCCAAAGGTCGCGAGCTGACGAGCCCGGGCGCTGCGGACTCGATCGCGGGCTCCCTCGCCGCCCTCACACTCGATGACGCCCGCAAGCAAGGTGCGCAGGGCGATCCCAAGGTCTCGCAGGTGACCTTCCGCACGTTCGACGGCCTCGAGCTGGAGGTATCCGGCCACAAGGAGGGCGCGCAAGCGCTGATCACGATCGCCGCCCGCTCGACCGCCAAGGACGCCGAAGGCGAGGCGCAGAAACTGACTGCGCGGCTGCAGGGCTGGCAGTACGAGATCCCCGCCTACAAGTACGAGGCGATCTTCCGCCCGCTCGAGGATCTTCTGAAGAAGCCGCCCGAGCCGCCGAAGAAGGCGGACAAGGCGAAGAAAAAGGCCGCCGACAAGACGGACAAGAAGTAGCTGTGCGGGCTAGAGCACCGTGCAGGCCGTAGTGACCTCGACGGTCAGATGCGACAGGTGCCCGAAGCCACTCAGGCGCGAGCGGTAGAAATCCGGTCCGCGACCGCTGCTGGTCACGATGGACACGATCGCGCCCAGATGTCCGGGTCCGAGGCGCCACAGATGCAGATCGGTGACACGATCCCCGTGCGCCTCGATCCGCTGGCGTATGCGCTCTTCCAGGGCGGCATCCGGTGTCATGTCGACCAGGATCCGAGTGGTGTCGCGCACCAGGGAGTACGCCCATGCGGCAATCACGCTGGCACCCACGAGGCCCATCATGGGGTCCATCCACAGCCAGTGCAGGTAGCGCGCGGCCAACAGCCCGAGAATCGCGAGCACTGACACGGCCGCATCGCCCAGCACGTGAATGAAGGCCGAGCGCAGGTTGTGGTCGCGGTGAGCGGTGGAGGTCACATGGCAGTGCGCGTGATCCAGCTCGCTATATTCGAGTTCGTGCTGGTGAATCGACGTGGTGTCGCCCATCCGAACCACCGCCGTGAATTCGTGCGGCTCGGGAATCTCCTCGCTGGACTCGAGGTAGCTGCCGCATGGCTTCATGCGGAACAGCTGCCGGCCGCCGTCCGGCCGGATGGTCTCGATCGTGACCGCCGGCGGCTCGGCTCGCGGCGCCGGTGGCGCGAACCGCAGCCGAAATCGCGGCGGCATGCCGCTCTCGTGGATCTCGAGCGCCGCCTCGCCATAGGCGCAGTCGAAACGGCGCAGACCCGCCGCGGAAGAGTGCGCCGCGGCGTGCGCAAGTTGCTCGTGAGCATGCTCGTGGCCAGGCCCGTGATGGTGGTCGGCGCCTCCGCTCAGCAGCCAGGCGCTCGCGATATTGACCGCGAGTCCGAGAAACGCAATCGGAATCGCCTCCGCAAAGTGGATCACGACCGGCTGAAAGAACCGGCTCACCGCCTCGTAGCCGATGAGCAGCGCGATCATCGCCAGCACGATGGCGCTGGCGAATCCCGCCAGGTCGCCCACCTTGCCGGTGCCGAACGTGAAGCGGCTGTCGGTAGCGTGACGGCGCGCGAAGCTGTACGCGAGAGCGGCGATCAGGATGGCCACCGCATGCGTGGCCATGTGCAGGCCATCGGCCACGAGGGCCAGCGAGCCGAACAGCGCGCCGCCGCCGATCTCCAGCACCATCATCACCGAGCACAGCGCGATGACTCCCCAGGTCTTGCGCTCGTTGGCCTCGTGTCCGACGCCGAGGAAGACGTGGCTGTGGTTGCCAGCGGTCACGGGAGCCCCTCGATAAAGCCCAAGGCATATACCCTGGGGGGTATTCTATCAGAGCCGCGGCGTGTGCAAGGATCGAGACCTAAGCGCGGCCGGTCACTCCAGCGGGCCGCCGGGGCGAAACACCAACACGGGGCGGATCTCGTACGCGCCGCCGGGGTTGGCCCGCCCGAGGTCGCGGGCGATCTCGAGCGCTTCCTCGGGCTTCGCGCACTCGACGATGTAGAAACCGAGCAACTGCTCCTTGGTCTCGGCAAAGGGCCCGTCCGTCACCAGCGGCGGCTCGCGGTCCTTGCGCAGAGTGGTCGCAGCGCTCGTCGGCATCAGGCGCACCACCGGTCCGAGCCTGCCCGCCCTGGCGAGCTTGTCTTGCACGGCGGCGAGCCGGGCCATGGTCGCCTCGTCCTGCTCCTTGGTCCAGGAGCCGACGACGGCCTCGGAGTGATAACAGAGGATTGAATACAGCATATGGCGGGGAGCTTACCTCGCCCGGGCCAACAGCGACAGCGTCACGGCCGCGAGCAGCGCGGTGGGCATCCACGCGAGGATGACCGGGTTCAAGTCAAACACGATCGTGCCGCTCTCGATCAGCCGCTGCAGCAGGAAGAACCCGACTCCCAGCAACAGTCCCATCATGGTGCGCGTCCCGGCGCCCGCCGAGCGCAGCGAGCCGAGCACGAACGGGATCGCCAGCAGCACGGAAAACGCAATCGCCACGGTGCGCGCGATGCGCGACCAGAAGGCGAACACGTAC
>VBNY01000084.1 GCA_005877705.1 Gammaproteobacteria bacterium | reverse complement strand
CCAAAGGCGATGAAGTCGATATCGGCGGGTTTGACGCCCGCGGCCTCGAGCGCCCTGCGCGCGGCCTGCTCCGCCAGGTCGACCGTGGTCTCGTCTTCGGCGGCGATGCGCCGCCGCTCGATACCCGTGCGGCTGCGAATCCATTCATCGGTAGTGTCCACCATCTTCTCGAGATCGAAGTTGGTGAGAACTCTCTCCGGCAGATACGAGCCCGTCCCGGCAATACGCGAATGCATCAAGTTGGGGACCCCCGTTCGTGCAGCGCGCGTGCGATATGCGCCGTCAGCCCACTACGGGCGGCAAGCGCCGCCGTGGCTATCGCTCTCGAGAATGCGACGCCGTCCGCTCGACCGTGACTTTTTACCACGACACCGGCAAGTCCCACCATGCAGGCGCCGTTGTAACGGCGCGGATCGAGCCCCGCCGCGACCCGCCGCAGCACAGGCCGCGCGATGAGGCCCGCGAGCCGATTGAGCCACGAGGCCCGAAACTCCTGCCGCATGCGATCCGCGATCAGGCCGGCGGCGCCCTCCATTGTCTTGAGCGCGACGTTTCCCGTGAAGCCGTCCGTCACGACGACATCGACGTCGCCCGAGAATATGTCGTCGCCTTCCACGAACCCCACGTAGTTGAGCCCGCTCGCCGCCAGCAGCGCATGCGCTGCCTGCACGATCTCGTGGCCCTTGATGTCCTCCTCGCCTATGTTGAGCAGACCGATACGCGGCGCTTCCAGACCATAGACGTTGCGCGAGATGATGGCTCCCATCGCCGCAAACTGCCGCAGCTGCTCCGGCGTCGCCTTGGTGTTGGCGCCGAGATCGAGCATGTGGGTGTGGCCATGGGCGGCGGGAATCGCCGAAATGATCGCCGCGCGCTCGACCCCGGGAATCGTCTTCAGCACGAAATGCGCCATGGCCGTGAGCGCACCGGTGTTGCCGGCGCTCACGCAGGCGCAGGCGCGGCCTTGCTTGACGAGATCGATCGCGACGCGCATCGAGGAGTCTTTCTTGCGCCGGATCGCCTCACGCGGCGCCTCGTCCATCGCGACCACCTGCGCGGCGGGCACGATCTCGATGCGGCTGCGGACGGAGCCCGGCGCTGCCGCCAGCTGGCTTGCGATCTGCGCCGGCTGTCCAACCAACAGCGCGCGCATCTGCTGGTCGTCGCTCAGCGCGCGCAATGCGCCGGCAACGTACTCGCGCGGCTCGTGGTCGCCGCTCATCGCGTCGATGGCGATCGGCAGCACGCGGGCAGTGTCGGCCGCTGGCTTGCGGACCTGGGCTATTCGTGCTCTTCGGCTTCGGCGGGCTTCTCGATTACACGCCGGCCGCGGTAGAAGCCGTCGGGGGTGATGCGATGACGCAGGTGGGTCTCGCCCGACTGCGGATCGGTCGAGAGCGCGGGCTTCGCGAGCCCGTCGTGCGATCGGTGCATACCGCGGCTCGAGGGCGTCTTGCGACTTTTTTGAACGGCCATTTGGTCCTCATGCGCTTACGCGCGTGATTGTGTACGTAGGGTCGCGCAAACGGCGCGCACCCTATCCCTCCGGCCTGCAGCCGGTCGATACCAACTTCAGCGTTTCAACAGCTCGCCCAGCCGTTCAAACGGCCTCTGTGTCGCTGGCTGCTCCTGCCCGTCCGTGATGCGCGGCGTCGAGGCAGCCACAGCGCACTCTCCGGCATCCTCGTGCAGCGGCACGATCGGGAGCGCCAGCAGCAACTCCTCCTCGACAAGCTCTCCGATGCTGACACGGCCTTCCGGCGCGAGCATCGGCTCGAGATCCTCCGGCACACGGCTGCCCTCGGCTTGCGCTCCGATCAGGCCGACGCGCACCCGGCTCTCGACGGCCACCTCCATCGCCTCCAGACATCTCTGGCAGGCAACTTTTGCCGTGCCGCTCATCGTCAGCTCCGCCACCGCGACGCCGGCTTCGCGCGCAAAATGCACGTGCCCGCGCACATCTCCCTCCACGCTCGCAAGCCGCGAGCGCAGTCGCGGGAGCTCAGCGAGCGGAACCGCAAAGTCGATGCCGGCCTGGGCTTCGGCCAGCCGGCCGACGTCGAGCGGCTTCGACCAGGGCGGCGACATGGGGCGCGTATAATAGGTATCGCATGTTCGCAAGTCAAAGTCAGGTTGTGCGCCTAAACCGTTGTTTCTTGAAGGCGATTTCTTGAATCGCCGTCACGGAAGTCATGCATCCCCTGATTCTCGCCTCCACCTCTCCGTACCGGCGCGCGCTGCTCGAGCGCTTTGGCGTGGCCTTCGAGGCGACCGGGCCGGACGCCAGCGAGGAGCACGTTACCGGCGAGTCCCCGGTTGATCGAGCCCTGCGGCTGTCGCTCGCCAAGGCTCAATCGGTCGCCGCCCGGCGTCCCGATGCCGTTGTGATCGGCAGTGACCAGGTCGCCGCGGCCGGCAACCGGGTGCTCGATAAGCCCGGCGATGCCGCAAAGTGTCGAGCGCAGCTCGCCGCGCTGAGCGGCACGGATGCGCGGTTCTACACGGGGTGCGCTGTTATCGGCCCAGCCGCAGGTGTCCGCCTCGTGCACGTCGACACGACGACGGTGTTCTTCCGGGCACTCTCTGCGGGCGAGATCGAGCGCTATGTCGATCGGGACAAGCCGTTCGACTGCGCGGGCGGCTTCAGGGTGGAATCCCTTGGTATCACCTTGTTCGAAAGCATCGAGAGCAGCGACCCCACCGCGCTCATCGGGCTGCCGCTCATCTGGCTCGCCTCCGCGCTGCGTCGCGCAGGTTGCCAACTGCCTTAGCCGAGCTCGTCCAGCACCGCGGCCAGCTCAGGCGGCAGCGGCGTGTTCAGGCTAAATTCGGCGCCCGCGGCGCGGGCATCCCCCGCTCGCGGCGGCCTGGGGGTGCCCTCGCGCGCCGCCCTCATGAGGGATCCTTCGTGTCCCTGCGGCCACTCGAAGCCGACGCTGTGGGCGTGCAAGAACATGCGCTTGAGGCCGAGCGCCTGCAGCTCGTGGTTGAACACTTCATCACCGTACTTCTCATCACCCGCCACCGGATGGCCGGCGTGCTGCGCATGCACCCGGATCTGGTGGGTGCGTCCAGTATGGAGGATGACCTCGACAAGGGTCGCCCGCTTGCCGAAGAACTGCACCGGCCGAAACTCGCTCACGGAGGCTTTTCCGGAGCTGTCCGCCTTCACGGTGCGCTCACCCCCGACACGGATATCGGTTCGCAACGGGATATCGATGCGCTTGCGACCCAGATCCCATTTCCCCTTGAGCAGCGCCAGATAGCGCTTTTCGAACCTCCCCTCCCGCAGCAGAGCGTGCACCGCGCGCAGCGTGGCGGCATTGCGCGCCACGAGCAGGCAGCCGCTCGTGTCCCGATCGAGACGGTGAGCCAGTTCCAGCGACTCTCCCGGTCGCAACGCGCGCAGCGCCTCGATGACCCCGAAGCTCACGCCGCTGCCACCATGCACTGCAATCCCGGCAGGCTTGTCGAGCACGAGCAGGTCGCTGCTCTCGAAGACGATCGCCTCGCGGATGGTCTGCTGCAGGGCCGCCGAAGGACGGCTCACATCGCTCTGCGGCTGAACCCGGACCGGGGGAATTCGGATTCTGTCGCGCGCCTGCAACCGGGTGTCGGGGCCGGCGCGATGGCCGTTCACGCGCACCTCCCCCTTGCGGATGACGCGGTAGACGCGACTGCGCGGAATGCCGCCCAGGCGCTTGTGCAGGAAGTTGTCGAGCCGCTGGCCCGCCTCCTCCTCGGTCACTTCGATGTGCCGCACGCCGGTGCGCAATTCGCCTTGTTGCTCGGACACATCGACCTCGGTAAGACATTGTTTCTACAACGGTCTTGCGAGTATACTCGCCTCGCCGTCCGCACTTGGACGCGCCAATGGTTGGCGGGCAGCTTGTCCGCCGCATGTTAGTTGGACCTCCAAATCGAGGCCATCGTATTGGGCCGACAAGATCCGCGCCGCTTGCGTCGAAGCACCGCCAGAATTCCGCAGGCAGCGCCGTCGGTTGAGTTCACCGAAGGTTTCCAGCGCCCCGCCCTCATGTGAGGCGGGCATCGACGTGAAGAACGAGACTCGAGCGCCCATGTTGGTGATCAGGAATCTTCGCTGCCGCGGGGCGTTGCCCCGGCGGCCTCGCGCCGCGCCCTTGTCGGCCCCTCACTGCACAGTAGGGGCACATGAAAAGAATGCTCGTGAATGCAACTCAAGAGGAAGAGTTGCGCGTCGCTCTGGTTGATGGACAGAAGCTCTTCGACCTCAGCATCGACCTACCATCCCGCGAACAGAAGAAAGCGAACGTCTACAAAGGCCGTATCTCCCGCATAGAGCCCTCTCTCGAAGCCTGCTTCGTCGATTACGGCGCCCAGCGCCATGGCTTTCTGCCGCTCAAGGAAGTGTCCAAGGAGTACTTCCGGCAGCAGCCTCAGGGCGGCCGCATGAATATCCGCGAGCTGCTCGCGGAGGGGCAGGATCTCATCGTGCAGGTGGAGAAGGAGGAGCGCGGCACCAAGGGCGCGGCATTGACCACGTTCGTGAGCCTTGCCGGCCGCTTCCTGGTGCTCATGCCGAACAACCCCCGCGCCGGCGGTGTCTCGCGCCGCATCGAGGGCGAGGACCGGGATCAGATGCGCGAGGTCATGAACCAGCTGCAGATCCCGGACGGCATGGGGGCGATCGTGCGCACGGCCGGGGTGGGCCGCTCGGTCGAGGAGCTGCAGTGGGATCTCGACAACCTCAAGACCCAGTGGGAGCAGATCTCCGTGGCCGCCAAGGACCGGCCTGCGCCGTTCCTGGTGTTCCGGGAGAGTGATGCGGTGACGCGCGCGATGCGCGACTATCTCTCCGACGATATCGGCGAGGTGCTGGTGGACGGCCAGGCGGCCTTCCAGAAGGCACAGGAGTACATGCAGCGCTTCATGCCCGCGGAAGCGCAGCGGCGGCTGAAGCTCTACACCGACGACATCCCGCTGTTCACCCGCTTCCAGATCGAGAGCCAGATCGAGTCAGCCTACGCCCACAAGGTGCAGTTGCCCTCGGGCGGCAGCACCGTCATCGACTACACCGAGGCGCTCGTCTCCATCGACATCAACTCCGCGCGCGCCACGCGCGGCAGCGACATCGAGACGACCGCCCTCAACACCAATCTCGAGGCCGCCGACGAGATCGCCCGCCAGTTGCGCATCCGCGACATCGGCGGTCTGATCGTCATCGACTTCATCGACATGGAATCGACCAAGAATCAGCGCGAGGTGGAGGACCGGCTGCGGGACGCGGTCAAGATGGACCGCGCCCGCATCCAGATCGGGCGCTTGTCGCGCTTTGGGTTGCTGGAGATGTCGCGGCAGCGGCTGCGCCCCTCGCTCGGCGAGACGAGTCACATCGTCTGCCCGCGCTGCGTCGGCATCGGCAGCATCCGCAGTATCGAATCCATGACGCTCGCCGTGCTGCGGCTCATAGGGGAGGAGCTGCGCAAGGACCGCACCGCGCGGGTGATCGCGCAGGTGCCCGTCGATGTGGCCACCTACCTCATCAACGAGAAGCGCGAATGGCTGCGCACGCTCGAGGACAAGAGCGAGGCTGAGCTCATCATCGTCCCCAACCACAACATCCAGACACCGGAGTACTCGATCAGGCGCGTGCGTGACGATGAGCTGGAGTTGCCCGAGAACAAGCAGCTGAGCTACCTCATGCCCACGGCGCCCGAGGTGGCGGAGCCCGGTGGAGTGCGCGACAAGAAGCCTGCGAGCGAAGCGCCTGCCGTCGCGGCGCTGCTGCCTGCCACGGCTGCGCCGATCCTCGTGCAGCCGCCGGCCGCCGCAGCCGTCCCCGGCCAAGCGCCGGCCAATGGAGGTTTCTGGGCGCGCCTCAAGCGGCTGTTCTCCGGCGAGCCTGCCAGCGCCTCGGTAGCCGCACCCGAACCGTCTGCCGGCGGTCCTGCCTCACCGCAGCACAACGGCCGCCGCGACTATGGCGAACACCGGCGCGACGGGCGCCGCGATCACACGCGCCAGCATCGTCATGCCGACCCTAGCTGGCGCCGCGAGCGCAACGAGGGCCGCGGAGGCGACGGTCGCGATCGGGACCGCAACCGGGACAGGGATCGAGAGCAGGGAAGACGGCCGCGCTCCCCTGAGCGTCGCCCCGACCGTGAGACTCAACCTAACCGGGTGGAACCAAATCGGCCCGAGGAAGCGGTGAATCGTTCGGCAGAGTCCGCCATGGTCGCGTCTGCGACCCCCGGAGAGGTCTCGGCAGATCGTCAAGAGCGCGCAGACCGTCCCGATCGTGGCGGCCGCGGCCGACGCGGCCGGCGTCGAGGACGGCGCGGGGGCGGTGGAGGTGGTGCTCGCGACAGCGGTGTGGCAGGCGCCGCGAGCGGCGAGCCCGGAGGAAGCATCGCTCGCGAGCCTTCGGAGCAGCGAGACGCGCCAGCAACCTCCGAGGGTCAAACGACCCGCACGGGCGCGTACCCCAACGGCCCGCGCGATCACGGGGAGGCTTCGCCTGATCACCGCGATTCCCGCGGCACCACCGGCTCACGAGACCGTCAGGAACCGTCCGAGAATCGGGAGTCGCGAGCCGCGCCGCATGAGCAGGCCGAGCAGCGTGAGTCTTCGCAGCACAACGAGCGCTCGGCAGAGCACAAGACGATTGCTCACTTCGAGCCCACGCCTCCCATCGAGGGTGCGCGTCAGAGCAAGCCGTATGTCGTCTGGTCGTCCTCGCCTACCGAGAAGGCTACGCCGGGCGACTCTGGGCCGGAGGAGTAACGCTTGGTGTCAAGCGTGACGCGTCAGACGACGCGTCACGCCGGCCACTCAGTCGTCGGTGGCAGGTCTAGGCCGCGCGGGCGCCCTGGCGCAAGCGTCGCAGCAGGCCGCGAGCAGCGGCCTCCACGAGATCCAGCACTTCCTCGAACCCGTTCGGCCCGCCGTAGTACGGATCCGGAACGTCCTTCGTGCCGGCCTCGGGAGCAAACTCGAGGAATAACTGCACGCGATCCCGCGCCTGAGCGGGCGCGCGGCGGCGCAACGCCTCCAGATTCTCCCGATCCATGGCGAGGATCATCTCGAAACGCTCGAAGTCGTAGGGCTCGATTACGCGCGCCCGGCACTTCGACAGGTCATAGCCGCGGCGGATAGCCGCCTGCTGCGTGCGAGGGTCCGGAGGGGCGCCGATGTGATAGCCCGCCGTGCCTGCGGAATCGACTTCGATCGTGAGCTCGGGCATCTCTCGCGCAGCGATGGTGCGCAACACGACCTCCGCGGTCGGCGAGCGACAGATGTTGCCGAGGCAAACAAAGAGGATCTTCATCGCGGCTATTTTACGCTATAGCCGCGTCCCTCGAGGCACGCGCCCATCGCACGCTGATAATCGGCACGCTTGCTGCTGTTCTGCTCCGGCGGCACGCCGCCGCCGGACTGAGTCGGATCGAACCCCGTCTCACTCGCGGCCCACCTGTGGCACTCATACTTGTCGCGGGCCTGCTGGTCTTCGCTCTGGCCGTTCTTCGGGTAGATGAAAATGTCGTCGCTCGCCGGCGCTTGCGTCGTCGCACCGTTTTCCTCCGGCGGCTGCACCACTTCGTAGCCATGTGCGCTTTCCCGCCATACGTAATACGCGTCGTTCGCGTAGTAGTACGGAATGGCACCGATCCATACGGTTGTGTAGGCCGGCGGCAGTACGGGCACGAACACCCCGATCGGCGGCGCCACCACCAGGAAGCGCGGCCCGCGCGGCGCGTACCAGACGCCAGCCCCGTAAAAGAAGCGTTCGTGATCGCGGTTGACGACGATGTGCCCGCCGGGCACCTCGCGCACCCAGGAGCCGCGCGCAGGATAGTAGTGATTGTGGTTGTAGCGGTCGTCGAAATGCTCCGACCGCCCGCCGTGCCGCTCGGCCTCCGCCGTCGCGGCCGTAAGCGCCAACGCGAAGGCCAGAGCGCCACACGCCGTGATCCATCTTCTGTTTTTCATGGCAGCTACCTTGAGTCAGCGGCTCACCGCACGCTGTAGCCGCGCGCATCCAAGCATGCGCTGATGGCTCTGCGGAAGTTGGAAGCCTTCTGCTCCAGCGCCGCCGCTTCGCGCCGGTCGGTGTAGCTCACTCGCTGGACTTCTTGCGCCCGCGCCGCGTCAGTGGCGCTACCGATCGCCGCACCGGCAACGGCTCCAACAACCGCGCCCGCGCCGGTATCCCGCGGACCGGCCACGGCGGCCCCGATGATGGCGCCCGTGACGGCTCCGACAGCCGTGCCCGTCCCGGGCGGCGGGCCCGCCGACACCACCCGCACCCGGGCATGCGGTGGCACGTTCGGCGCGCTCGGATCGAACCCGGTCTGCTTCACGGCCCACAGGTTGCAGTCGTACCGGTCGCGCTCCTGCTGGTCCGGGGTCTGCCCGTGCAGCGGGTATGCGTAGACGTCGCTGTTCGGCTTCTCGACCGGTGCCGGTGCCGGCGCCTCGCGCTCCTGACGGCGTACCGGCCGTGCCGGCGGCTCCGCCGCGCAGCCCGTCAGATAGAGCGCAACGGAGAAAATTGCCACAGCCCGGGCGCTGACCCCCGAGGCATCCGAAAACCGCTCGCTTCGTGTCTTCATGGCACCACCCGTGACGCGGAATGCTTCCGACAACGCAACGCATGGGATCTCGGTTGACACCGACCCTCCCGCACACGCACTGGCTTCGATACCGCCAACGTAGTTAAGTTCCGCTTGACGCTCGCGCCTGAGCGGACCAATCCGCAACGCCCACGAATGTGAAGAATTGTTAACAACGAGACGCCCGTTCGACCTGCCTCACCGGACTTTACGCCGTGCGCATCAGGGCGACGACGCGCTCCAGGTCCGCGGCCGTGTTGACGTCCGGACCCGGTTGCCGGACGGCATCGGCTACCCGAATTTCAAAACCATTCTCGAGCGCGCGTAACTGCTCGAGCCTCTCACAGCGTTCCAGCACTGTTGGCGCCAGCGCGGCCAGACGCAACAAGGCACCAACTCGGTACGCGTAGATGCCCACGTGCCGGCGCGCACCCGTGAAGACGCGTTGGCTCGCGAGGCCGCCGGGGGCAGCGTCGCGATTCCACGGAATCGGCGCGCGACTGAAGTACAACGCCCTGCCCTGCGCATCCGTCACTACCTTCACGGCATTGGGATCCACGAATTCCTCGAGCGCCAGAATCGGTGTTGCGAGCGTCGCCAGATCGGCGCGCGGCTGTGATGCCAACAGTTGCGCCACCTGAGCGATCAACTCGGGTGGCATGAGCGGCTCATCGCCCTGAACGTTCACGACGATGTCCGCCTCGGACCAGCGGCGCGCCCGGGCGACCTCCCCGATACGATCGGTACCCGAGGCGTGAGTCGGCGCGGTCATGAGCGCTTCCGCCCCGAATGAGTGCGCCGCGCTGACGATCAACTGATCGTCCGTGGCTATCAACACCTCGTGCGCACCCGATGCGCGCGCGCGTTCGTATACCCACTGCAGCATCGGCTTGCCGCGGATCGATAGCAGCGCCTTGCCGGGGAGCCGCGCTGAAGCGTAGCGCGCAGGGATCACTACCCGGAACACGCGCTGGCCGCTCTCAGCGCTCGAGGAGGGGATCGTCCGCCGTGAGCTGGCGGGCCTCCTCTTCCAGCATGACCGGCACCTCGTCACGAATCGGATAGGCGAGGCGGTCCATGCGGCAGACGAGCACCTGCGCGTCGCGCTGGTACTTGAGCGTTCCCTTGCAGACGGGGCAGGCCAATATTTCGAGCAGCCGAGCATCCACGGGCTCTAACCTCCGACACTCGAGAAAGAGCCAAGCTTGCGCACCACGCGATCGAGCAGCTCGCGGGTGTGCGCCACGCTGAACTCCGCAGCGACCGGCACATACCAGTGCCGCGGATTTCCGAATGCCCGGCATTTTACGGCATCCTTCTCGGTCATGAGCACGGAAAGCTCATCCGCGAACGTCACCTCGCCTGCGGCAAACGCGTGATGGTCGGGGAACGGGTGCTCGATGATGTCGAGGCCGCGTGCGCGCAGCTCCCGAAAGAAACGCGCCGCATTGCCGATGCCGGCAACGGCGTGCAGGCGCCGCCCTCGAAACTGCTCGAGCGGTTGTGGGGCCCCCTGACCGTCGAGCCGCCGCGCCTCGCCCGCGACCAGAGTCATTTGCAGCGCTCTGGCGTTCACAGGCGCTGCCACGCGGACGAGCGATGCGTGCTCCGCCACGCCATTCACCACGACGGCATCCGCTGCATCCAGTCTCGATACGGGCTCGCTCAGCGGCACCGCTGGCAGCACACGACCGTTGCCGAATCCCCGCACGCCATCGACCACGACGATTTCGCAATCACGCGCCAGGCGCAGGTGTTGCAGGCCGTCGTCGGCGATCACCACGTCGACTCCCTGCTCGATGAGGGCGCGCGCCCCAGCGACGCGATCGCGTGCGACGACCGTGGCGCAGCCGGTGCGACGCTCAACAAGCAACGGCTCGTCGCCGACTTCGCGCCAACTCGAATCGGAGCGCACGACGCGCAGCGCGCCCACCGAGCGCCCGTAACCGCGCGACACGATGCCTACCTTCAGCCCTCGATCGGTCAGCTGCCGCGCCAGCCAGATGACCAGCGGCGTCTTACCCGTGCCGCCGACCGTCAAATTGCCGACCACGACTACAGGCTTGCCGACGGCGCAGGTGCGCAGCCAGCCGCGCGCATACGCGCCGCGGCGCGCTTGCATCACACCGGCGTACAGCCACGACAGTGGCTGCAACAGAAGAGGCCGTGCGCTGTCGCGATACCACAGCTCGGTGAGCCGTTGCTCCACAGCGGTCACACTATTCGCTGAACTGCAGGCGGTGCAGCTGCGAGTACACCCCGCCGTTGGCGAGCAGCTCGGAGTGCGTACCGCTCTCGATGATCGCACCCGCATCGAGGACGATGATCCGGTCCGCCTGCTCCACAGTCGACAGACGATGGGCGATGATGAAAGTCGTGCGGTTGCGCAGCAGCTGCGCCAGCGCCGCCTGGATGTGGCGCTCGGCTTCCGTGTCGAGAGCCGAGGTGGCCTCGTCCAGAATCAGTATGGGTGCGTCCTTGAGCAGTGCGCGCGCGATTGCGATTCGCTGCCGTTGCCCGCCCGACAGCAGCACACCCCGGTCGCCCACCATCGTGTCGAGCCCCGAGGGCTGGCTGGCGATGTTGTTGCGGATGGTATCGTTGAATAGCACGACCTCCTGGCTGACGACCGCAATCTGCTCGCGCAAGCTGCGCAGCTCGTACTCGCGCACATCGCGCCCGTCGATGCGGACCGTCCCGGACTTCACGTCATAGAACCTCGGCAGGAGGTTCACCAGTGTCGATTTGCCGCTGCCTGAACGCCCGACGATGGCGACGTTCTCACCGGCCGCAACCTGCAGCGACACGTTGCGCAGGGCTGCGCCCTTGCCGCTCTCGTAGGAGAACGACACGTGATCAAACTCCACGTCGCCATTCACGCGGCTCGCGATGTAAGCGCCTCCCGGGGGCTCCGCCGGCTCATCCAGCAGCTCGAACACGCTCTGTCCGGCGGCGATGCCCTGCTGCATGGGACCGGCGACTCCGACCAGCTCCCGCAGTGGCTGCGCGATGCTGACGAGCGCGGTGAAGAACCCCAGCAGATCTCCCATCGTCATGCGCGCGTGCACGGCGTCCGCGATCGCGGTAGACAGCACGAACGCAAGCCCGGTCGCCGTCACCAGCTGCACCACCGGATTCGACAGGCCCTTGGTCAGGATCAGCCGCATGTACGAGCGCAAGTTGTGCTCGTTCACGGCGTCGAACTGCCGGCCCAGATGCTCCTGCGCGTTGTAGACCTTGATGAGCCGGGGCGCCTCGAAGCTCTCCTTGGCGACGCGCGTGATGTCGCCCATCGAGTCCTGGATGCGGCGTCCGTAGCGGCGGAAACGGCGGTTGATGACCGACACGAGCCAGGCCACCAGCGGACCCATCGTCAGCGCGACCAGCGTGAGCCTCACGTTGAGCCACAGCAGAAAGGCGCTCGAGCCGAGGATCGTCAGAGTCGTGCGCACGACGATGATGACCGAGTCGGTGGCGGCCTGCCCGATCTGCTCGGTGTTGAAGGTGAGCCGCGAGAGCAGCGCGGCCGAGGAGTTGCGGTCGAAGTAGCCGACCGGCAGCTGCAGGATGCGCCGGAAGACCTCCTGCCTGAGCTGGCTCACGATCCGCCGGCCGACATAGCCCATGAAGTAGGTCTGGGTGAAATCGCCGATGCCGCGCAGAATGAACAACCCGATCAGCGCCAGCGGCACCCACACGATCGTGCGCGGATCCTGATGCGCGAACGTGCCGTCGCCGAACTTCTTGGCGAACAGCGCGAAGCTCGCCATGGTGGCGGAGAACAGGATTCCGCCCAGGATGCCGAGAGTGAACTGTCCCCGGTAGGGGCGCAGGTAGCCGAGCAGACGCCGGTAGGCGCGCAGCGCATTCCCCGCGAGGGGCGGCCTCGCGCTCCCCGTGTCGTTCAAGGCTTGCCCGCCGGCGCTTCCTTTACCGTGGCGATGTTGATCTCGGCGAAGCCGAGGCGCCCGAGCACGTCCATCGCGCTGATGACCGACTGGTGAGTGGCTCGAGCGTCGGCGCGGATGGTCACTCTGATCGCGCGCTCCGTGCCGGCCTCCTTGAGGAGCGCGGCGCGCAGCGTTTCCGGGCTCGAATTGATGAGCTCGTGCTCGTTGACGCGGTAAGTGCCCTGCTGCGTGACGGTCACCACGAGCGGCTCGCGCGTGGGCTTCTGTGCGGGGACGGCGCTCGCCTGCGGAAGGTGCACGCGCAGGCGCCCCTCCGCAGTGAACCGGGTCGACAGCATGAAGAACACGAGCAGCAGCAATACCACGTCGATGAAGTTGACGACGTTGATCTCCGGCTCCTCGTGGCGGCGCGGCTTGAGGTTCATGGTTTCAGGCCGCCGCGGCGGGCGAGCGCTCGCGTCCGCGCGCAGCCTCGACGGCATCCGCCATCCGGATCGCGTGTTTTTCCATCTCCACGACGATGCCGTCGACCCGGCCGCGCAGATAGCGGTAGGCGATGAGCGACGGAATGGCCACGCTGAGGCCCGCTACCGTGGCGATGAGCGCTTCGGCGATACCGCCTGACAGGGCTCGCGGATCACCCATGCCACCGGCCTGGATGGCATTGAACGAGCGAATGATGCCGGTGACCGTGCCCAGCAGGCCGAGCAGCGGCGAGACGCCCGCAATCGTGCCGAGCGTGTTGAGGAAGCGCTCGAGCTCGTGCACGACGTGCCGGCCGGTGTCCTCCAGACGCTCCATCAGAATCTCACGCGGCCGGTGACGGTTGGCGAGCCCCGCGGCCAGCAGCCTCCCGAGGGGCGAGTTCTGCTCGAGAGCTGCGATCACCTTGTCGTTGACCTGATTGGCCTCGATGAGCTGCCACACTCGCTGCGGCAGCTCCTGCGGCAGCACCCGCCGGTCCTGCAGGGTCCACAGCCGCTCGAGGATGATCGCCGCCGCGGTGATCGAGCAGAGAATGATCGGCCACATCAGCGGGCCGCCGGCCCGCACGATTTCCCACATCCAAACGACCTCAAGACCGGCAATCCGGCCACAACGTCGCGGCATCATACCGGAGAGCCTGAGGCGCTCAAGGCGACGGGCCCCCCGTCGGGGAGCGGCGACGCCAACAGGAATCCATGAGCGGATCACATAGCGGACGCCTGGGCAACTGCGCGCGCGGCGCTTCTGGTAAAGTCCGCTCGCCTCATGCCGCGACGACTGCTAAAGAAGCTCTGTCCCGCCCCCAGCGCCCTGCAGCAGCGGTGGTTTCTGCGGCTGTTCGGCGACCGGATCGCCGATCCGCGCCTGTGGGCTCTGCACAGGAGGGCCGTGACCTGCGCGTTCGGCGCGGGACTTGCCATCTGCTTCATTCCCCTGCCCGTGCACATGATCGTCGCGGGGGTCATCGCGGTGGCCTGGCGGCTCAACATCCCGGCAATCTACGGGACCATCCTGCTGGTCAATCCGCTGACGGCCGTTCCGGTCTACTACCTCGCCTACCGCGTCGGAGCGGCGCTGCTGCGAGTCAACCCGCAGAACGTTGTGCTCCATCACAGCTGGGACTGGATACACAGCGGGATCGGACCGGTCTGGAAGCCGTTTCTGCTCGGCTGCCTGGCGTGCGCGGCCCTCACCGGGCTGCTCGGCTGGCTGGGGCTGGAGCTGCTCTGGCGGTGGCGGGTCACGAACCGGTACCGGACCCGCCACCCGATTTCTGCATAGCTAGGCGCCTACCTCCCTCGCTGCATCAGAGTCCCCCGCTCGATCTCGAACACCCGATCCAGACGGTTCGCGAGACGCAGGTCATGGGTGACCACCACCAGACTCGTGCCCCGCTCCCGGTTGAGCTCGAGCATCAGCGCGAACACGGCTTCGGCATTGCCTCCGTCCAGGTTCCCGGTGGGCTCATCGGCCAGCACGATCCTGGGCTCCGTGACCAGCGCTCGCGCCACCGCCGCGCGCTGACGCTCGCCGCCTGAAAGCTGATGAGGCCGGTGATCGAGCCGCTCGCCGAGTCCGACTCGCTGCAGCAGCTGCCGGGCCTTCGCGCGAGCCTCCACAATCTGCACGCGCCGCACGAGCAGCGGCATCGCAACGTTCTCGAGCGCGGAAAACTCCGGCAGCAGGTGATGGAACTGATAGACGAACCCGAGCGCGCGGTTGCGCAGCACGCCGCGCTGCTCCTCGCTCAGCCCGTGAATGTCCCGCCCATCGACCAGCACGCGACCGCTCGTCGGACGATCGAGACCGCCGAGAATCTGCAGCAAGGTCGTCTTGCCGGAACCGGACGCACCGACGATGGCCAAGCGCTCGGCCGGGGCCACGGCGAGCGCAATCCCTTGCAGGACCTCGAGCGTCACCGGCCCCTGCCGGAAGCTCTTGTGGACATCACGGGCTTCAAGAACGGGGCCGGTGTCAGTCATGCCTCAGGGCCTCCGCGGGCGCGGTGCGCGCGGCGCGCCAAGCCGGATAGACGGTCGCCAGGGCGCACAGCACAAATGCAACGCCGCACACGCGCAGCACGTCGAGCGTTTCCACGTAGGCCGGCAGCTCGCTCATGTAGTACACGCGCGCGTCGAGGAACTGCGTGCCGAGCAGATGCTCGAGCGCGCCCACGAGCGACTCGAGGTTGTCGGCGAGCAGCGTGCCGAGTCCCGCACCGAGCGCCGTGCCCGCAAGCCCGATCAGCACGCCCTGCACCGCGAAGGTCAGCAGTACGTTGCGCGGTCCGGCGCCGAAGGTGCGCAGGATCGCGATGTCGGTCTGCTTCTCCTTCACGATCATGACCAGCGTGGCGACGATGTTGAAAGCGGCCACGGCGACGATCATGAACAGGATCACGAACATCATCGACTTCGTGATCTCGATCGAGCGGAAGAAGTTCGCGTGGTTGCGCGTCCAGTCGCTGACATAGAAGCCGGGTCCGCCGAGCGCCAGCGCGATGCGCTGCACCGTGGAGGGCGCGCGCCACGGGTCCTGCAGCGCGAGCCGGATGCCGGTGACACGCGCTCCGAGGCGGAACAGCCGCGCCGCGTCCGTCAGGTGCACCAGCGCGAGCC
>VBNY01000367.1 GCA_005877705.1 Gammaproteobacteria bacterium | reverse complement strand
GATCGACGAAGTCGCGAGCCGGCTGCTGGACGCGTTGACCTGCATCCCGAGTAAGATCTTTGCGCTCGTGATGGTGGCGGCATTTGGGTCCTCGGTGCCGCTGTTGCTGCTCACCGCCGCGTTGAGTTATCTCCCCGGCGCATATCGCATCTCGCGCTCTTTGGCGGTGAACCTGAACCAGATGGAATACGTGCAGGTCGCCCGGGCGCGCGGTGAAGGCCGTATTCACATCGCGTGCGTCGAGATCCTGCCGAACATGATCCACCCGATGCTGGCCGACTTTGGCCTCCGGTTCGTCTTCGTGGTGCTCCTGTTGAGCGGGCTGAGCTTCCTGGGCTTGGGCGTGCAGCCGCCCGCCGCCGACCTGGGCTCGCTCGTGCGCGAGAACATCTCCGGCCTTGCGGACGGTGCGCCAGCCGTCATCATGCCTGCGCTCGCCATCGCTACACTGACCATTGGTGTGAATCTCGTTATCGATAGCTTGCCGGGTCGAACGAGCCGCATAGCGGCCGGTGCACTGAGATGAACGGCCTCGTGCGTGTCGCGGGATTGCGCGTGGTGGCGCGCGCCGATTCGGGAGACGAGAGCGCAATCGTCAAGGAAGTGAGCTTCTCGATTCCCAAGGGTGAAGTGCTCGCTCTCATCGGAGAATCCGGTTCGGGGAAGACGACGATCGCGCTAGCGCTAATGGGCTATGCGCGCAGTGGCTGCCGCATTGCCGCTGGCTCCGTTCACATCGGTGATACGGACGTGATGTCTCTTGACAGCCGGCAGCTGTCGGACCTTCGCGGCTGCCGTGTGGCCTACATTGCGCAGAGCGCGGCCGCGTCGTTCAATCCGGCGAAGCCACTCATGGACCAGGTGATCGAAGGCGCGCTGATCCATGGCCTCATGACGCGCGCCGCAGCCGAAGAGAAGGCCGTCGATATATTCCGCTCGCTGGCGCTGCCGGACCCGGAGCACATTGGCCGACGTTACCTGCATCAAGTCTCAGGGGGGCAGTTGCAGCGGCTGATGGCGGCGATGGCACTGATCACTGATCCCGTGCTGGTGATCCTTGACGAGCCGACTACGGCCCTCGATGTGACGACGCAGATCGAAGTGTTGCGTGCGTTCAAGAAAGTTGTCCGCAAGCGCGGCATGACGGCAGTTTACGTTTCGCACGATCTTGCGGTCGTCGCCCAGATGGCGGACCGGATAGTCGTGCTTAATCGTGGTGAGGTCCGCGAAACCGGATCGACAACACAGATTCTCACTGCGCCGTCGGATCCGTACACAAAGGCCCTGATGGCGGCCGCGAAGCCAGTTGAGCGCCTGGCGTCGGAGGTCAACATTGAAAGAAGGGCAGCTGCGCCTCCACTGCTTGCGATTGACGGGCTACTGGCAGGCTACGGCAGGCGGGACGAGCACGGCCTGCCTCGCAGTCTCGTGCTGAACGACATTGGGTTGACCATTCAGCGCGGCGCCACGCTTGGGGTGATCGGGGAGTCGGGCTCCGGGAAGTCCACGCTCGCGCGAGTGATTGCAGGTCTCCTCGCGCCGGCGGGCGGCACGGTGCTGTTTGACGGTGCACCACTCGCGCCGCGCCTCGAGCAACGCACTCGCGAGCAGTTGCAGCGGATACAGATTGTGTTCCAAAACGCAGATACCGCCTTGAATCCAGCGCACACGGTAGTGCGCATTCTCGGTAGACCGCTCGAGTTCTATCACGGACTGCGCGGGGTCGCGCGCGCGAAGCGAATCGCGCAACTGTTGGATCGGGTTCGCTTGCCAGCCGACATCGCCGAACGGCGCTGCGCAGACCTGTCGGGAGGGCAGAAGCAGAGGATCAATCTGGCACGGGCACTGGCCGCCGAACCGGACCTGATTCTCTGTGATGAGGTGACCTCGGCGCTCGACACGGTGGTCGCGGCGGCGATTCTCGACTTAATGGCGGAGCTGCGCCGCGAACTCAACCTATCTTACCTGTTCATCAGCCATGATATCTCGACCGTGCGCGCGATTTGCGATGAGGTCATCGTTTTGTACGCAGGTTGCAAAGTGGAGTCAGCCAGCCGCCACGCCCTGTCGGCAGTGCCTTTGCATCCCTACACGGATTTGCTGATCGCATCGGTTCCAGAAATGCGCCAGGGTTGGCTCGAGCAGGTCGGACCATCGGCATCGCTGCCACCCGTCGGCGCGAACGCCCACGGACCCGGACTGTGCAGTTTCCTGCAACGCTGTCCGGTGCGCATCGACGGGGTGTGTAACGTAACGGCCCCGTCTCATGTAGTGACCCGTAGCGGCAAAGAAATACTTTGCCATCACAGCGATGAGCAACTTCGGCACCTGCGCGATCCCCTACGCGTGGTTGGGCACCAGCCCGCCGCTGAGAACGCGAAATGACGGGCGGACGTTTTGTCAGGTTGGCTGAAACCGATCGTCGCGAGATGACGATTGTCGTAGACGGCAAACCTGTACGGGCACTTGAGGGAGACACGCTGCTCGTGGCGATCCTTGGGGCGCTCGGACACCTGCGCACGTCCGAGTTCGGCGACGGTCGACGAGCGGGGTTTTGTCTGATGGGTGCCTGTCAGGACTGTTGGATCTGGAGCGCAACTGGTGATCGCCTCCGCGCCTGCTCGACTTCGATAGTGGACGGGATGCAGATCAGCACGCAACAACCGGAAGGCGCATGGGGGCATTTCGAACTGTGAAGACTTTGTCGATGACTGTCGAACACGCGAACCAATTTTATATCGATGGTCGGTGGCGGCCCTGTACGACCTCTGCCAGTAATTCAGTGGTGGATCCCGCCTCCGAAGAGCTGGTCGGCGAAATCGCGGCGGGTGGTCCCGACGATGTTGATTTTGCAGTGGCCGCCGCCCGTCGGGCGTTCCCTAACTTCTCGCGCACCTCCGTCGAAGAACGCGTAGCGTTGCTGGGCCGGATCCTCGAGCTGATCCAGCAGCGCGCGGAGCTGTTCGTGGATGCGCTTGTGACGGAAATGGGTGCCGCGATCATCTTTGCGCGTGCATCCCAGGTGCCGTTTGCGGCGGAGCACGTCCGGGTGTCGATGGACGTCCTGCGCCGATACCGGTTCCTCACGGTCAACGGTACGACCGCGACGGCCAAGGAAGTGATCGGTGTCTGCGCGCTCATCACACCGTGGAACTGGCCGCTCTATCAGATCACGGCGAAGGTCGGACCCGCAATCGCCGCTGGCTGCGCGATCGTGCTGAAGCCGAGCGAGCTCTCGCCGTACAGCGCGCTGCTGTTCGCCCAGGTCATGCATGATGCCGGTGTGCCGCCCGGCGTCTTCAACCTGATTAATGGGACGGGCGAAGTCGTGGGCGCCGCGCTCGCCGCGCACCCGGACGTCGACATGATCTCCATCACGGGGTCTACGCGCGCCGGCGTGCTGGTGGCGCAGGCAGCGGCGCCGACGGTGAAGCGGGTCGTGCAGGAACTCGGCGGCAAGTCGCCCAACGTGTTCCTCGACGATGCCGATTTTGCACAGGGTGTTGCCAAGGGCGTGCTAGCGGCGTTCCGCAATGTCGGCC
>VBNY01000366.1 GCA_005877705.1 Gammaproteobacteria bacterium | reverse complement strand
TCGCCGAATCCGCCGCGGCCCTGGCCTCGGCTGCAGCCCCGCCGCCCGCCCCCGGGGCCAGCCGCATCAGTTTGCCGGCGATCTGTGCACCCAGCGTCATCTCGATGATCCCGTAGTACACATTGCCTTCCACCCGGGCGGTCGGCCCGATCACGACCTTCTCGCGGGCACGAATATCGCCTTTGACCATACCGTCCAGCGTCACGTTCGGCACCTCCACACCTCCTTCTATGGAGCCGGTTTCGCTCACCGACAAGGTCGAGCCCGGCGCCTGGTCAGAGCGGACGTTACCGGCAACCCGGCCGTCAACGTGCAGCCCGCCGACGAACTCCACGTCGCCGCTCACGGTGGTCCCCTTGCCGATCAGGGTGTCGATACGGTGCTTCGATTCACGAGTGAACATCAGTCCTCCGATGCGGGCAGTGGTCTTCCTCAGGGCGACGCCGCGGCGCTCCACAGGAACGTCTGCGAGAGCGGCGCGATCTCCTTGTGGCTCGAGTGCACCTCGACGCCCAAGTGCTCAGGCGTGAAGCCCTCCGGGATGGCAACCTCCTGATCGAGGTTCTCGAAGTAGCGAAAGTTGAAGGGTAACTCACGCTGCTTGCCATCGGTGAGCGCCTGCATGTCGAGCGCCGTGGCCTTGCCGGCGGACTCCCCGTCGATGCTCAACGCCACCGTACCGGTCGTCGACTTGTCCGGGCGCCCGGAGCGCACCAGCGCGAGATGCACCATGAATCGCCCCGCAGTCTGGCCCGGCGTGATGCGCACCTGACCGATCTTGACTCCGAGCTCGGAAGTCCCCTCCGCGACGACTCCACGGTAGAACGCCAGCTCCTGCGACTGCCGCGCGACCTGCGCCTGCAGATCGCCGATCGCCCGGGCGACCTCGGCCTGCTCGCGCTCGCGGCCGGCCCGGATCGTGTCCAGCTCAGCCAGGCGGGTGCGCAGCTGTCTGTTGGATTTCTCCATCCGCTCGATGTCGACTTCGTGCTCGGCTCGCTCCTGCGCCACGGCGAGACGGTCGTAGCCGGCGTCGTAGCGGCCGAGCTCGTACACAACGTAGAGAAGGAAGATACCCACGAGCGTGAGCGCGGCAATCAGGATCACACCGCGCCTGGGCGCGTGTGCGCGCACGACGAGGCTGGGCTTTGCGTCGTCACCGAGCATAGTCGCACAGGAGTGTAAGCGACCGTGAGGTCAATCGATCGAGGCCGGAGTGGTCGGTGCGGTCACTTCGTCCCACCACGGGGGAAGAGCCGGTTGACCCTTTGGAAAGGCGAGCCTAGCAAGCTCGGTGAGGGCACGTGCGTAGACGGGGCGCTTGAAATAGATGACTTCGCGGACCGGCTCCCAGAACGGCGCCCAGCGCCACTGATCGAATTCCGGCTGGCTCGTGCGGCCGAAATCGAACTGGGCCTCCTCACGCCTCAGGCGCAGCAGGAACCAGCGCTGCTTCTGTCCGATGCACACCGGCCGCTGGCCGCGCCGCACGTATCGCGCCGGCAGCCGGTAGCGCAGCCACTCGGAGGTGCTGCCGACGAGATCGACGTCGGAGCTCGAGAGACCGATCTCCTCGTCCAGCTCCCGGTAGGCGGCTTCCTCCAGCGCCTCCCCGATCCGCACGCCCCCCTGCGGGAATTGCCAGCCGCGCCCGCCGGTCCGGCGCCCGAGAAACACATCCCCCTGGCCGCGCATCAGGACGATGCCGACATTCGCGCGAAAGCCCTCAGAATCAATGACGTCGCTCATGATGAAGGCACGCAGTCTGCCCCCGGATTGCCGGGAAATCGAGTCTCGTGATGCTAGGCTACCGGCCCTTCGTCGCGAGGGTCGTGAACTGACTCCGATGCCGCAACACCCGCTCCGCGGCGCGGGCTCCCTGAGGCGCCTCGCGGCGCTGCTGCTGCTCGCGGCAGCCGTCTTCCTGGGGTCGCTGCTGGTGGGCAGCTCCGGCATCGGAGTGCCCCAGGGGGCCGCTGCGCTCATCGGACGGGGCGATGAGGCCGCCCGCAGTGTCATGACGGCGGTGCGTCTGCCGCGGGTCCTGGCCGCCTTTGGAGTCGGGAGCCTGCTGGCGCTGGTGGGTGTGCTGCTGCAGGCATTGTTCCGCAACCCATTGGCTGACCCGTACGTGCTCGGCGTCTCGGGAGGCGCTGCCGTCGGTGCCTTGCTTGCGATGATCGCCGGCGGGGCGGCAATCGCCGTGCAGTCAGCGGCGGTCGCCGGCGCCCTGGGCGCGGTTGCAGTGGTGTATCTGCTGGCACGCGGTGGAGGCACTCCGCGCCTGCTGTTGACCGGGGTCGTGATGGCGAGCGCCTGTGGTGCGCTGGTGAGCGTGTTGCTCTCCGTGGCGGATTCGGCGCGCCTGCGCGGCATGGTGTTCTGGTTGGCCGGGGATCTCGAGTGGGCTTTGAATCCGTGGGCGAGCGCCGTGGCGGCCGTGCTGGCCGTGACGCTCGCCGTGGTGGTTGCCAGGCCGCTCAATGTGCTGGCAGCCGGGGAGCTGCGCGCGCGCAGCGTCGGCTTGCAGCTTGACGCCTGGCGTACGCTGCTGTTCGTGGCGTGCGCCGCCCTCACCGCCATCGCGGTCGTGAATGCCGGCACTGTTGGTTTTGTCGGCCTGATCACGCCGCATGCCGTGCGGCTCGCGTTTCGCACCAGCGATCATCGAATCGTCGCGCCGGCCGCGGCGCTGTTCGGCGGCACGCTGCTGGCGGCTGCCGATCTCGTGGCGCGCACGATCGCCAGCCCGCGTCAGCTGCCGGTGGGAGCCATCATGGCGCTGGTCGGCGCGCCGCTGTTCATCGCGTTGCTCAAGGGGCGTCGTTGATGGTCACGCGACGATGTTCTGCGAGGTGGCGATTCGGTTGCGTCCGGCGCTCTTCGCGCGATACAAGGCCGCGTCGGCTTCCGCGATGAGCCGCTCGGCCAGCACCTTGTAATCCCGCGTGCCGGCAACCGGCGCCGCCGCCGCCACGCCGATCGACAACGTCACGATCTCGGTCGCGTGCGAACCTATGGTGATCGGCTGACTGCGCACCGTATGCAGCACACGCGCGGCGACCCTTTCCGCGTCCGTGATGTTACCTTCCGGCAGCACGATAGCGAACTCATCCCCGCCGAAGCGCGCCCCCATGTCGCTCAGGCGCATTTCGGCGTCGATGCGTTGCGCGACTTCGCGCAACACCGCATCTCCGGCGAGGTGGCCGTACTGATCGTTGATTCGCTTGAAATGATCGACGTCGATCATGAGGCAGGCCAGCGCGTGTCCAGCCCGCTGCGCGCGCGCCAGCTCCTGGCGCAGCCGCGAGTGCAGATAGCGGCGGTTGGGAAAGCCGGTGAGGAAATCAGTGTCGCCGCTGCGCACCAGCCGCGCGCGGTTCACGGCGTTCTCGACACAGATCGCGGCCACGACACCCAGATGCTGCAGGAAGTCGCTCGCGAGATCGCGAGTGAAGCGCAAGGGGTCCAGACTGGCGGTGTCGGCAACTGCCGGCAACAGCAGCTCGTGATCGGCCTTGCTGAAGGGTCCGAGCCACGGGCGCTCGAGATTGGCGAGCTGCGGCGCCACCGTCGTCAGCACATCGGCGAACTGGACTCCTGCGAGCTCATCGAGCAGGAAGCCGTCGCCGGAGAGCAGGTGTCTGATCTCGTGTTGCGGGTCATGCAGCACGAGCGTCACCGCATCGAGCTGATACCAGGTCTGCAGGCCGTGAATCATCCGCTCGAGCAGCTGCGCGAGCGAGCCGGCGCGCAGCAACTCGAGCTCGCGCTCCTGCGTTTTGCGCAGCAGCGCGGCGTTGCGGCCGGCTTCCTCAGTGAGTTCCGCCAGCCGCGCCCGCAGCGCGCGGTTCTCGGCCTCGAGCGCGCTCGAGCGCTCGGCCGCCGCGGGGGTTCGTCCTGAGTCTGAAAACGGTCGGCGCATTAATTACGCGCGGCGCTCCGCGACGGTACGGCGATCGTCCAGATAATCGCGCCCACGGCGCATCAAGGCAACGAACGCGTCGTGGTCCTGTGACAGGACCGCCGTTCGCACGCGCTCCACCGCCTGGGCAAGCGCCTCGAGCGACTCGGCGCCGTAATCGTTCAGGCTCTGAATCTCGTAATACAGCTCGGGACTGTCCTGGGCCACGCGGCCGGCCACATCCAGTTGCGCATCGAACGTGGTGCTCGACATGCGTGCCAGCCGCGGCGCGGCCTCGCCGCTCTCGGCGAGCGCGGTGAAGAACGCGATATTCAGCGCGTGCGACAACCCGAGTACATAGGCGATGAGACGATCGTGATCGTCGAGGCTCATCACGACCTGCTCGGCCATCGTGGGCGCGAACAGCTTGCGCGCGGCCGCCAGCGCATCGGCGCAGCCGAGATCGACAAAAATGACGTGCCGGCCCGAGAGCAGCTCCGTATCCGGTCCGAACATCGGATGTACCGATGCCACCTTGCAGCCGTGCGACTTCAATGCCAAAAGCCCGGCACGCAGCGGCGACTTCAGCGAACCAACATCGAAGATCACGCCCGCGGGGCGGCGCAGCGCCAGGTCGCGCAGGATCGCATCGGTCATGCCGAGGGGCGTGGCGAGCACGATGTAATCCTGTTTCAGGTCCGTCTTGCGCCAGTCGTCGACTCGCGCCACGCCCGCGGGGGCGCCGACCGGATCGGCCACCTCCACGGTGAATCCCTGCGATGCCAGAAACTCCACGAACCAGCAACCCATCTTGCCGCCGCCGCCGATGACGAGCGCGCGCCGGCCAGTGCCGCCGCCGTGGGCCGCGACGCTCGCCTGCTCCTGGGTAGTCAGTGATGAGCGGATGAGGAGCCGCAGCAGCTGTTCAGCGAGCGCGGGAGCGACTCCGAGCTCGGTTGCCGCCGCGCGCACCCCCAGGATCACTTCGCGCTCGCGTTCGTAGTCGCGCGTCGGATGTCCGGTCGCGCGCTTGACCCGGGCAACCTCGGAGCTCACGGCCTTGCGCTCCGCGACCAGCGAAATCAGCTGGCGATCGATGTCATTCAATCGCCGGCGCAGATCGTCCAGCGTCACGTCGTCGCGTGTCATGAGAGCTTGAAACCTCTTGCGATGGCTGCCCCCTTTCTATCGGCGTCGCGCCAGCGCCGCAAGTGCTTCAGCCCTCAAAAGGCTCTAACATGCCTCGATGATGCGACATATTGAGTTACTGCCCGAGCCCCTGCCGAGCGAGCCGCTGGTCATCGTCAACCGCTGGCTGGCCGAGGCGTGGCAGCACCGGCACCAGCCGAACCCCAATTCGCTCGTGCTCGCCACCAGCGACCGCGCCGGCAGGCCGTCAGCGCGCGTCGTGCTCTGCAAGGAGATCGTGCCGCAGCCCGGGTATCTGGTTTTCTATACGAACTACCGCTCCCAGAAGGGGCGGCAGCTCGCCGAGAACCCGAGCGCCGCGGCAGTCATGCACTGGGACGCGTTACACCGGCAGGTGCGCATCGAAGGCCCGGTCGCGCAGGCACCCGCCGCGGACAGTGATGCCTATTTCGCTTCCCGGCCGTGGCAGAGCCAGATCGCCGCCTGGGCCAGTGCCCAGAGCGAGCCGGTGGCTTCGCGCGCGGCGCTGGAGGAAGCGGTTGCCGCGGCCGCCGAGCGCTTCGGCGCGCCGCCGCCCCGGCACCCTGGAGCCGACATCGATCCGCGGATCGTCATCCCTCGTCCGCCGGATTGGGGCGGCTACCGTCTCTGGGCCGAGGCGATCGAGCTGTGGGTCGAAGGAGAAGGGCG
>VBNY01000365.1 GCA_005877705.1 Gammaproteobacteria bacterium | reverse complement strand
CTGCTGCGCGAGCTCAAGACTGAAGGCATCGATGGGCTGGTGCTCGACCTGCGCGGCAATGGCGGCGGTTATCTGCCGGAGGCGACCGCGCTCACGGGGCTGTTCATCGATCACGGACCGGTCGTGCAGCTGCGCGACACGAGCGGGCGGCTGGAGGTGCTCGACGACCCGCAGGCGGCGCCCGCCTACGACGGCCCGCTCGCCGTGCTCGTCGACCGCTTCAGCGCCTCGGCCTCCGAGATCTTCGCCGGCGCGATCCAGGACTATCACCGCGGCGTGATCCTCGGCCAGCGTACCTTCGGCAAGGGCACGGTGCAGAACCTCGTGCCGCTCGACCGCTGGTCGCAGAAGCCCGTGAGCGGCCAGCTGACCGTGACCATCGGCAAGTTCTACCGCGTGACCGGCGAGAGCACCCAGCACCACGGTGTCGAGCCCGATGTGCCGCTGCCCTCGGCTATCGACATGAAGGAAGTAGGCGAAAGCGCGCTCGAAGCCGCGCTGCCGTGGGATCGCATCGCCGGCATTCCGTTCCAGGCAAGCGCGGGCGCCGCGGTGACGCCCCCGGTCGCCGTGTTAGCTTCGGAGGAGGACCTGCGCGCGCAGCGTGACCCCGACTACCGCTGGCTGGTGTCGGACATCGCTGCGATAGACTCGGTGCGTGAGCAGCACAGCGTATCCCTGAACCTCAAGACGCGACGCGACGAGCGCACGCGCCAGGAGAAGGAGCGGCTCGACCGCGAGAACAACAGGCGCGCCGCCAAGAGTCTGCCGCCGCTGAAGAGCATCGAGGAGATCGACAAGGCCAAGGACGAAATCCCCGACGTTGTGCTCAATCAGGCGTCCGAGGTCATGGCGGACATGGTAACCGGGGTGCGGGCGCAGCCGGCGCAACAGAAGACGGCGCGCACGGAGGCCAAGAGCTAACGCAACAGGATGCGGAACAGGTCCCAGGTATCCCCGGCGAGCACGTTCGGCATGCGCGCCGCGCCGCTGTCGGGCGCCGCGCCGAGCGCCTCGCCGCCAAGCACGTCACCTTCGGAGAACGCGACCGAGTCCATTGTCGGCGAGGTATCGGCCGCGCCGCGGTAGCGCGCGACCTGCTTGAGCCGCTCGGTGCGGCTCTTGATTTCCTGAGTGATGTTGTTGCGAGCCTGAATCAGCCCCTGGGCGCGCTCGATCTGCTGCATGAGCGCCTCGCATTCCTGCTGCGTGCCGTATTCGTCCGTCACTTCGCGACGGCTCGTGGCCTCGCGTGCCAACCCGACGAGCGGCGTTTTCACGAGGCGCAGGCACAGCGCTTCCGCGTATGCGATGGCGGCCAGGTTGATTGCCCGGCGCGCCTCGATCGACAGACCGGGAAACTCGGGAATCGGCTCCTTGTCGATCGTCTCGAGTGCGGCGCGCGCGTCGCTCAGCGCAGCGTGGGCAGCCGTAGCGGCGGCGTGCACCGCCGCGAGGCGCTGATCGAGTGTGCGGCGCTTGAAGTAGTGCCAGAATCGCGTGAGCCGCGCCCGCTCTTCCTCGAGCCGCGCGACGTGGCCGGCCGCTTCCATGGAGCGCGTTTCCGCGCCACGCAGCTGCTGCTCTGCAGGCTGCCGTATCGTAAACTGCCGCCGGTTGTGCTCGGCGAGATGTTGCCGGCGCTCGCGCTCGTCCTGCTGGCGCACCAGGTCCTGGACGAACTGGTCGATCAGCTCGCGGCCGCACTGCCACAGCTTGCGTAACTGGTAGAAGACCAGAGCGGGATAGGCGGTTTCCGCAACTCCCAGCCGCGTCTCGAGCGTGCCCAACATCTCCTGCACGCGCTGCGTCGCCCCCTCCTGCTGCTTGACGCGGTCCTTGAGGCGGTAGATCTCCTCCTGCAGCTCGCCGTAGGCCTTCTTGAGCTCGGCGCGGTTGCGAAACAGGGCCATGACCCGGCCGTCCTCCGCAGGGGACCCGTCCGGGCGCAAGTTGAGCTTGAGGAAGCCGAGTTGCCGAAGCGCTTTCATGAGCAAAGTGGCGGCGGTCCGCCACTTCTCATTCGCTGGCGCCGAGCCTCGTGGCAGATGAGAAGCGATGACCTCGCTCCACGCAATATTCCAGCCACTTGTTTAACATTACGTTGCGGGCCCAGCGCTGATCCAGTTCACGCTCCGCATGGCTGCGCAGCGCTTTGAGAACCGCTTGGCTATGCGTCCCGGCCCACCCCAGCGCCTCGACGAGATGCGCGTCATAGTAGATGCGCAGGCGCATGTCGGGATACTGGAGGGCGCCATCGGCGCCGGGCAGCAGGTAGGTCAAATTCACGGTGCTGGTGTACGGGGAGCGCTCGGCGACGCTGAGAAGGAGATCACAATCGCCCGCCACCGCGGAACGGTGCCGGCCGGCGAGGGCCGCCAGGTGCTCGACGAGCCAGCCCAGGCGGATGAAGTTGCTCTCGTACAGCCCCATGAGGGCGACGAAGCTGCGCGGCCGCGCGCGCCAGGAAACGAGTGTCAGTGTGTCATCCACGGCGCTGCGTGCCCGCGAGCGTGCTGCCCGAGGAGCTATTCCCGCCGCTGGCGCGAAGCTCGATTTCGTTGGTGGTTTCAGCATCACGCCCCGACTATAACGCACGTTGGCGACTGTGCAAGCCGGACAGGCCCCACTCCTGAGGAGCTAGTGAGACGCCCTACTCAAGACGGCGGCAATATGCAAGATGCTCGCCCGCCGAGCGACTTGCGCGCGCTTTACGCGCGGCAAGTGCTTGCAAGTTTCGTGCATTTCACGGGCGCAGGCGCCGTTCGATCCCCGTGGTGTTGAGAATGCGGGCGGCGATTTCCTCGATGGAGCACTCGGTCGTGTCGAGGGTGGGGATCGAGTAGCGCGCAAACAGCGCCGCGGCGGCCCGGGTCTCGTATTGGACCTGCTGGTGGGAGGCGTAGCGGCTGTCGGGGCGGCGCTCGTTGCGGATCTGTTGCAGCCGCTCAGGCTTGATCGTCAAGGCATAAAGCTTGCGACGCTGGCCTTCGAGGCGCGCGGGGAGTGTTCCGGCCTCCAGCTCATCGTCGGTGAGCGGATAGTTCGCCGCGAACACCCCATACTGAAGCGCCATGTACAGGCACGTCGGCGTCTTGCCCGAACGGGACACACCGACGAGGATGAGGTCTGCATGGGTGTAATCGGCTCCGGTGCCGTCGTCGTTCGCGAGCGCGAAGTTGGTCGCGTTGATGCGCGCCGTGTAGGCGGCGAGGTCGGCCATGCCATGCGCGCGGCCGGCACGATGGCTGGAACGCGTGTTGAGCTCGCGCTCCAGCGGACCGACGAATGCGGCGAAGAAATCCAGGAACAGGGCATCGGCTGCCATCACGATATCGCGCAGCTCGTCCTGCACCAGGGTGCTGAAAATGATGGGCCGCACGCCCTCGTCCTGCGCGGCGCGGTTGATGCGCCGCAGTGCCTCCTGCGCCTTGTCAACGCTCGACACAAATGGCAAAGTCACCGGCCGAAATTCCAGTCCCTCGAACTGCGTCATGAGACTGTGGCCCAGTGTTT
>VBNY01000364.1 GCA_005877705.1 Gammaproteobacteria bacterium | reverse complement strand
GATCGTTGGCGGCAGCCCCTATGGAGCGACGACCGTCGCCGGAGGCCAGGGGCAGCGTCAGCCCAGCGCGATTGAGCTCGAGGGCGCACGCCATCAGGGTCAGCTGATCGCGACTACCGCGAACAAGCTATTCGCCCGATGAGAGATAGGGGAATCGTCGGCGGCCAGCGGGCCGACCCCCGGGGCGACTCTGGGCCCGTCGGGGAGGGGGTTCTCGCTTCGCTTCAGCAATCAGCCAGCGACGAAAGGCAGCAAGATCGGGTTCATCCGCGCGCGTTTTCGCGCACACCACGTAGTACGCGAAGTCTGTCAGCAGAGCCAGTCTGAACGGCCTAACGAGCCGTCCAGCAGCAAGGTGCTCCAAGGCCAGTGCCTTGCTTCCCAGGGCGACGCCTTGTCCACTTACAGCCGCCTGTATGACGAGTGCCCCGTCGGAGAATCGCAGCCCCTTGGTTGCGCTGACGCCCGTGACACCTGCAGCCCGTAACCAATCGACCCAGCCGGGCCAGTGGCCCGTCTCTGGAGTCCACTCCGTATGGATCAACGGTAGACCGCGCAGATCACCGGGATTCTTAAGGGAGCGCCGGCCTTTCAACAGGCGTGGGCTGTAAACCGGAAATATCTCGTCGAAAAATAATCGCTCTGAAATCAATCCAGGATAACTGCCAGATCCATAGCGAATTCCAAGGTCCACTCGGGAGTGCTCCAGGTCAACCAACTCTTCCGACGGGTGCAGCAGGACGTCAAGGTCGGGATACTGTTCTCGAAAGCGGTGGAGGCGCGGCACCAGCCACTCTGCAGAAAGTGAAGGTACGGCGCTCACCGTCAGAATGCGTTGTCCGCCCGAGGTCATCGCCGCAACAGCGGACGACAGTTGCTCGAAGGCGTCGCGCAAGTGCTGCAGCCCAGCCAGCCCGTCCGCCGTGAGACTGTAGCCGCGGCTACGTCGCCGCAAGAGCTTTCGACCTAGATGATCCTCCAAAGCCTTCACCTGCTGTATGACGGCAGCGGCCGTGACATGCAACTCTTCGGCCGCAGCACGAAAGCTGTCGTGTCGAGAGACAACCTCGAACGCACGTAGTGAATTCAGTGGTGGCAATCGTCGTCGCATCGTGAGATCGAAAAGATTTTCTAACGATCAATCGCAGAAAACATGATTCGGCCTTTTGCCGGGACGAGTCTATCATTTGCCCGTGATATCCACGCGACGAATCCGTCGATGAGAGAGCCGTGCTGGGTTCAAGAGCTACAAGTGAACTGGCCAGCGCCTACAAGATGTCTGCGAGCGCCATCAAACGGGAAGTGACTGTTCGTGAGCCGGCAAGGCACCGAACACCGGATCGATCGTCGTGGACTGCGGCCTTCGTGTTGAGTGTTCTATTGATCGTGCCGGTCGCATTGGTGGTGCTCGTAGCCCACACGGCCAATCGAATCAGTGACCCGTCCGATGAGGAATTGATCGCAACCTTCCTGTCGCACGAAGCGGACTTCCAGGAGCTGGCGCAGATGCTCGACTCTGAGCGCGGCAGATTGTCGCTTGCAGGGGAGGCCGTTGAGCTCACAGACCTTGGGACAGCCGGAGCCAGCGCCACGCGCATCGTTAACTACGAGAATCTTTTAAGGAAGATCGACGTCAAGAACTTCCGCTACCTGCCTCGATCTGGAGACATCATTTTGCCTGTGTCCGAGACAAGCGACAGTCGTCCCGGGTGCTCGAAGTCATACCGATACTTGCCGCGAGATGAACCGCAACGCCTGGTCTATCACCGAGGCTACGGGTGGCGCGGGCCCGGGATATATATTCTCACGGGAGACCGACGTATCAAGGGGCATTGGTTCGTTCATCACGATACAACTCTAGGTATCGGATTTTCTCCGTACTGATGAACGCGCGCGAGTGCCTTGCGACCGTCAGGTTTTCGCAAATACTCATCAGGTAGGCGGTTTCGAGTCGCTAGGTGGAAGTGAAGACTCGTCGAACGGACACCCAGGGGTTCCCCGTGCCTGCTCCAACTCTTGCGTCTGCAACGGTTGTGAGACCGTTCTCTCGAAGCGAGCCAATGCCTCGTCCACCGTGGCCCACAAGAGTCCTTTGCGAGCGCAATCGGCGCCATAGTCAAACAGGGTCCGCATGCTGGATGCTCGAAAGTCGAGCGACCCCACCCGCGGGTAGTCGATCGGAATGTCGGTAAATCGAAGATTCATCTGATAGCGCTGCGCAAATGCCGCAATCACTGCAAGTTCCACCCTCGCCATGTGCATGAGTTCCGCCGAAAAGCTGCGCGCAAGGATCGGAACCGTCTTGAATGGTGTGGTGTGCGGTGCCTTGCCGAGCTGGCCATTGACCAAGACGTAGATGTTCCAGCCTGCGAACTCCCCCGGAGCGAATGACGAGAAGAATGACAACTCCGAGCCGAGAAAAAAGGGCACGGTCGTACCCCCGTCCACGTGCATTTCATCATAAGCGAGTCCAGCTTCCTGTACGCGGATGATGACGGGCGGAAACAGGCCCGGGATGCTCGCAGACGCCACCAATACGTCGCGGAACAGCATGCGCGCCGTCTCGCCGCCATGAGCCGCGATGACACCCATGTCCCAAATCACCGTCTCCTCCTTGTCCAAATCGGTGGTGGCCACCAGCAGCATTCGCCCGGTTGCATGCTCTCGCGCCACCGCCTGCAGGAGCTCATGCGTAACGAAGTGATCTACGAGCGCGACCAGCGGCGCACTTCGATAGACCCCGGGATGAAACAGAATCGCGAGTCCGCGAGAGCGCAACAGACCTTCAGTGTGGCCACCAGCAAACGCCTCCGTGAGCTGCACATCCCAACTCGGCCCCAAAAACGCGAATGGCGCGATCAGGGCACCCGTGCTCACGCCCGTAACGAGCTGATACTGTGGACGTTCGCCGCGACGGCTGAGACCGACCAACGCACCAGCGCCGAACGCCCCCGCCGATCCG
>VBNY01000363.1 GCA_005877705.1 Gammaproteobacteria bacterium | reverse complement strand
CGGGAGTTGAGCGAGGCGCAGGCGCGCAGCACGATTTATCTCGAGACGCTGCAGTCAGCCGAAGGCCGCAGGGGTATCTTCGAAAGCGACCTCGCGAGCCTGCGTCTGGAGATGGAGGAGCGGGAGACCCACTTCGTCCGTCTCCAGCAGGACTCCGTCAGAGGCGGCGCGCGCCTGCGCGAGCTGGAATCCGAGCTCACCGAGCGCGTCGCCCGCATCAAGAAGCTCGAGGGGGATGTGAATTCGCTTGCGGGCGCGCTGGCGCAGCGCGACGAGCAGCTGAGCCAGGCCGAACTCGCCTGCGATGACCTGCGGCGCAACGTGGCTTCCCTCGGGGAGAGCCTGGGCGCGCGCAACGAGCGCATCCGCATCCTGGAAGAGTCTGAAAGTCAACAGCGCGCGGCGTTGGCGAGCGGGCGCACCGAGTTGGAGGCGCTGCGCGCAGAGAAAACGAGCCTTGCCTCGACCGTGGAGTCGCTGGAGCGCGCGCTGGCCGCCGCGACGGCGCACGGCGACGCGCAGGAGGCAGCCGCCACCAAGGCACAGAGCCGCTGTGAGGAACTCGACACCGCGCTCGCGGAACAGCAGCGGCGCGCCGAACAGCTCGATGCGCAGTTGACCACCGTTCGCGGCGAGTTGCAGCAACGGGGCGGCGCCTTGGAGCAAGGCAGCGCCGAGCGCAACGAGCTCATGGCGCGCATTGCCGCCGGCGAGGAGCAGATCCGCGAGCTTCAGGAGCGCGCGGCCGAGCAGCAGGACACAGTGCGCGTGCTGCAGGCGGACTCCAATGCGAGCGTCGCGCGAGTCAAGGAGCTCGAGGGAGATCTGCGCGCGGCGGAAGATGCGCTCCATCGCGTGGAATCGGAGCTGCGCGTCAAGAATGCGCGCATCGAGGATCTCGAGAGGATCAATCGCGAGTGGCGGGTCACGGTGGAGGAGGCGCGTCACGCTCTAACGGATCGCGATTCAATGATACACAAGCTGGCGGAGGAAAGCGCCAACAGCGCGGCGCTGTTGGGAGCAATGCAGGAGAGCGCGACGCAGCTGGACCACGGTATGGAGCGCGGCACGGAGCGCGGCACGGAGCGCGGCGTGGACCACATGGGCCGCGAGCCCGCGGCGGACGGTGCGGCACGCTTGCTAATCTGCATCGACGGCGATCGGGAAGTGGTCCACGTATTGGGCCGCAAGACCACGGTCGGCCGCACCCCCGACAACGATCTACAGATCGACGCGAAGTACATCAGTCGCCATCACGCGGTGAGTCTCGCGGGGCCCGCCCACGCCATCATTGAAGATCTCAACAGCACCAACGGCGTGCTGGTCAACGGACGGCGCATCACGCGCCAGACACTCAAGGACGGCGACGCGGTGGTGATAGGCAAGGCGCACTTCCGTTTTGCCGTGCGGGCGAGCGCCGAGAAGCGCTGAGCCCCGGTGACCAGCCCCTACATCGAGAAAATCCTCAAGGCGCGCGTCTACGACGTAGCGATCGAATCACCGCTGGAGGAAGCCACACGCCTGTCGCGGCGCCTTGGCAACCACGTGCTGTTGAAGCGCGAGGATCTGCAGCCGGTGTTCTCGTTCAAGCTCCGTGGCGCTTACAACCGGATCGCGCACCTTTCGGATACGATCGCCAAGCGCGGTGTTGTGTGCGCCTCGGCCGGCAATCACGCGCAGGGCGTCGCGCTTGCCGCCCACCGGCGTGCAATTCCCGCCGTCATCGTGATGCCCCGGACCACGCCCCACATCAAGGTGCAGGCGGTGATCGACCTGGGCGGCGAGGTCGTGCTGCACGGGGACGACTACGACAGCGCGTTCGAGCGCGCGCTCGAGGTCGCACGCGAGCGCAACCTGGTGTTCGTTCACCCATTCGACGATCCGGACGTGATCGCGGGGCAGGGGACGATCGGGGTGGAGATCCTACGCCAGACGGGCGGCAGCGTGGATGCCATCTTCGTGCCGGTCGGGGGCGGAGGCTTGATCGCCGGCATTGCCGTGTACGTGAAGTATCTATATCCCAACGTGAAGATCATCGGGGTGGAGCCCGAGGATGCGGCGACGATGTACGAGTCGCTGAACGCCGGCCGGCGTGTGACGCTCGATCGCGTCGGCATCTTCGCCGACGGCGTTGCGGTCAAGCGCGTAGGCGAGGAGACCTTCGCCCTGTGCCGCGCGCACGTCGATGAGATCCTGCTGCTCGACACCGACGAGATCTGCGCCGCCATCCAGGACGTGTTCGAGGATACCCGCTCGATCGTCGAGCCTGCCGGCGCGCTGGCCGTGGCGGGCATCAAGAAATTCGTCGCCCGCGAAGGGTGGCGCGACCGGCGCCTGGTCGCCATCAACAGCGGCGCGAACATGAACTTCGACCGGCTGCGCCACGTGGCGGAGCGCGCGGACCTCGGGGGTGAGCGCGAGGCATTGCTCGCCGTCGTGATTCCGGAGCAGCCGGGGAGCTTTCTGCGCTTCTGCGAGGTGCTCGGCCTGCGCAGCGTCACCGAATTCAACTATCGGTACGAGAGCCCGGCGGCGGCCCAGATCTTCGTCGGCTTTGGTCTCTCGCAGGGACACGACGAGAAGGATGCCGTCGTGCGCAGCCTGCGCGAGGCGGGCTTCACCGTCACCGACATGAGCGACAACGAGATGGCGAAGCTCCACGTGCGCTACATGGTAGGCGGCCACGCCCGTGGCATTCAGAACGAGCTGCTGTATCGCTTCGAATTCCCGGAGCGACCCGGCGCGCTGCTGCGGTTTCTGCAGGCGATCGGCGCCCGTTGGAACATCAGCCTGTTCCACTACCGCAATCACGGGTCCGACTACGGCCGTGTGCTCGCGGGCATCCAGGTGCCTCCTGCCGACCGCCCGCAATTCCTGCGGCACCTCAACGAGCTGCACTACGCCTACGTGGAAGAGACCGGCAACCCCGCGTATCGGATGTTCCTCGGCGCGTAACTTAACTATTTGGCTGAAATGGCCTGCGGCCATTTCAGCAGCCAGCCCAGTGACTCTTTTCGGCCCGCGGGCAAGAAGCTTCGTTTTTGCCCGCTAGACAGCATGCCGGTTGCGGCGCGGTGCGGTCATCTCACCAGCCGCAGCGAGACAGGATAGCGGTAGGCGACGCCTTCGCTCGCTTTGATGGCGGCAATGATGGTCAGGGCGAGCCACGAAATGCCGAGCGCCACGAACAGCAGGAACCCTATGAGGACAAACACCAGGATCCAGCAGCAAAGCGCGCCGATCACCACCGAGATGTTGAAGTTGAGCGCTTCCTTCGCCTGGCTCGCGACGAACGCTGTCCGATCGCGCTTGACGAGCCACACCAACAGCGGGCCGAGTACGATGCCGATGGGCGGCACTATGAAGAAGGCGAAAGCCGACAGGTGCGCGATCATTCCCCAGGTGCGCTCGTCCTGCGTCGGGGGCGTGCCGGGAGCAGCCGGCGGTGCGGATTGCGCCTCGTCGTTGTTTGTGCCCATGCTTCTCCCCGGGGTGCGGTCCCTGGCCGCCCGAGACC
>VBNY01000286.1 GCA_005877705.1 Gammaproteobacteria bacterium | reverse complement strand
TCGAGCGCGAATCCCGGCTCTTTTTTCGGCCGCCCCACGATGAAAGACAGGCGCAACGACTCGCGCCCGCGGCTCGAGTCGAACGCGTTGAGCTTGAGGTAGTGGTTGGGAAACGTCTGTCGGCACGCGCGCAGCTCCGAGAGGACTCCCGCCGCATCGCGCACGTCGAACATCGGCTGCCCGTACATCTCCCAGTAGGTATTGCGGGGGTGCGGATCGTCGGTGTACTCGATCGACACCGCCCAGCCGTTGCCGAGACAGTATTCCGCCTGAGCGCGGATCTGCTCATCGGTCAGGTCCGGAAGAAAGGAGAACGTGCCCTGCGTGAGTCTCATGGTTGCCCCTTGAGGCCGCTGCGTGTCAGGCGGCCGCCGTGGTACTCGGAACGAAATCCGGCGTGTCGGTGCTCGCGTAATCGAACGTGACCTCGCCCCAGACGTCGAGCGCCGCGCGCAGCGGTGTGCAGTGGCGCGCGGCCTGCGTCAGGATCTCAGGACCCTCATTCCAGATGTCGCGGCCTTCGTTGCGCGCCAGCACCATCGCCTCCAGCGCCACGCGATTCGCCGTCGCTCCGGCTGCGATGCCCATCGGGTGTCCAATGGTGCCGCCGCCGAACTGCAGCACGGTGTCTTCGCCGAGGTAGTGCAGCAACTGATGCATCTGGCCGGCGTGGATTCCGCCGGAAGCCACCGGCATGACGCCGTGCAGGCCGGCCCAGTCCTGCTCGAAGAAGATGCCGCGCTGCAGGTCCACCGGATTGTGGTCCTCACGCAGCACGTTGTAGAAGCCCTGCACCGAGTTGGGATCGCCTTCGAGCTTGCCGACCACCGTGCCGGCGTGGATGTGGTCCACGCCCGCGAGGCGCATCCACTTCGAGATGACTCTGAAGGAGATGCCATGGTTCTTCTGCCGCGTATAAGTGGAGTGTCCGGCGCGGTGCAGATGCAGGATCATGTCGTTGCGGCGCGCCCAGCGGGACATCGACTGGATCGCGGTGTAGCCGATCACCAGGTCGATCATCACGATCACCGAGCCTAAGTCCTTCGCCAGCTCCGCGCGCTCGTACATGTCCTCCATGGTGCCCGCGGTGACATTGAGGTAATGGCCCTTCACTTCGCCGGTTGCGGCCTGCGCGCGGTTCACCGCCTCCATGCAATACAGGAAGCGGTCGCGCCAGTGCATGAAGGCCTGCGAGTTGATGTTCTCGTCGTCCTTGGTGAAATCGAGGCCGCCGCGCAGCGCCTCGTAGACGACGCGTCCGTAGTTCTTTCCGGACAGCCCCAGCTTGGGTTTGACGGTGGCCCCGAGCAGCGGGCGGCCGAATTTGTCGAGGCGCTCGCGCTCCACGACGATTCCGGTCGGCGGTCCCGTGAAGGTCTTCACGTACGCGGCGGGGAAACGCATGTCCTCGAGCCGCAGCGCCTTGAGCGGCTTGAAGCCGAACACGTTGCCGATGATCGAGGCGCTCAAGTTGGCGATCGAGCCGGGCTCGAACAGATCCAGGTCGTAGGCGATGTAGGCGAAATATTGCCCCGGGGAGCCCGGCACGGGCTCGACCTTGTAGGCTTTCGCTCGATAGCGGTCGCACGCGGTGAGGCGGTCCGTCCACACCACGGTCCAGGTCGCCGTCGAAGACTCCCCGGCCACTGCGGCCGCGGCCTCGGCCGGCTCGACGCCCTCCTGCGGCGTGATGCGAAAGAGCGCCAGCACGTCGGTGTCTTTCGGGAGGTAGTCGCTGTCCCAGTAACCCATCTGGGCGTACTTCAGCACTCCGGCCTTGTAGCGCGCGGCGCCGGTCTTGGCGGTGACGCGCTCGTCGCTGGACTTCATAGATAGCCTCATCCCCTCGATGAACTTCAAGCAGCAGACTGTGTGCGCGCATCGTGGCTCTTGATTTACATTAGGTCTAGTTAGATATTATTAGCCTCTCCATAAGGACTACCTTATCCATCCATGCGCCTCGCCTACCCATGCGCAACGTGACGCTGCGGCAGATGAGGGTATTTGCGGCCGTGGCGCGCCATCTGTCGTTCACGCGCGCCGCGCGCGAGCTGCACCTGACGCAGCCGGCCGTTTCGCAGCAGGTGAAGCTCCTGCAGCAGGAGGTCGGCCTGCCGCTGTTCGAGCAGATCGGCCGCAAGGTGCAGCTCGCCCCCGCCGGCGAGGAGCTGCTGCGCTACGTGAACCAGGCGATCGGACTGCTGAGCGAAGCTGCGGAGTCACTCGCCGCGATGCGCGGTCTGAAGCGCGGGATGCTCAAACTGGGCGCGGTCAGCACCGCCAAGTACTTCGCGCCTTCGCTGCTCTCGGCGTTCACGCCCGCCTACCCGGAAGTGACGATCAAATTCACCGTGGGCAACCGCGAGGAGATCGTCAAGCAGCTCGGGGGCAACGACATCGATCTGGTGATCATGGGCCGGCCGCCGCGCGAGCTCGAAACGGTCGCGGAACCCTTCGCGAAGCATCCGCTCGTCATCATCGCCTCGCCGGCTCACCCCTTGAGCGGCAAGCCGCGCATCCCGCTCAAGCAGCTCGCCAGCGAGCAATTCATCATTCGCGAGGAGGGCTCGGGCACCCGCGCATCGATGGAGCGCGTGTTCCGGGAGCGCGGCGTAGCGTTCCGGACCTCGATGGAAGTGAGCAGCAACGAAACCATCAAGCAGGCGGTGATGGCCGGGATGGGCATCAGCTTCATCTCCTCACACACGATCGGCCTCGAGCTGGCCGCGGGCAAGCTCACGGTCCTCGATGTCGTCGGCCTGCCGCTGGTCCGCGACTGGTATGTCATCCATCTGCACGACAAGAGACTGTCGCCGATCGCCGCGGCGTTCCGGGCATTTCTCCTCGAGCACGGCGGGCGCATCATCCAGAATGCGGTCGGCGAGCTGCCGCGGGTGCGGCGCGCCGGCGTGGCAGCGGCCCGAACCTGACATCGCGGCAAACGTAACAGGACCCCGACGCATGAAACTGACACTTCTCGGCGCGCTTTCACTGTGCGCCGTGCTGGCGGTGCGCGCCGCAGCGGCCTCCCCTACGCGGCAACTCATGATCGAGGGTGTCGACATGCGGGTAGACCTCGAGGCTGGCGAGTTTCGCGACGGTGCCGAGCCGCTCATTGCCTGGATCAAGCGTTCGGCCGGAATCGTTGCCGGCTACTACGGTCGGTTTCCAACCCCGTCGTTACGTATCCAGGTGGTGCCGGAAGAAGGCGGCGGCGTGCGCGGCGGCAAGACGTTCGGCAGCCGCGGGGGTTTCATTCGCGTGCAGGTCGGGCGGGAAGTGACCGGTGCACAGTTGCACGATGATTGGGTGCTGGTGCACGAGATGGCGCATCTGGCCCTTCCTGATGTCGGTGAAGGTCACGAATGGCTGGCTGAGGGTCTCGCAACCTACGTCGAAGGAGTCGCTCGGGTGCAGGCGGGCAACCGGAGCGAGACGGACGTCTGGGCGGAAGAGATCCGGTCGATGCCGCGCGGCCTGCCGCAGCCCGGGGACCGGGGCCTTGATCATGCGCGCACCTGGGGGCGCACCTACTGGGGCGGGGCCATGTTCTGCCTGCTGGCCGATGTCGAGATCC
>VBNY01000285.1 GCA_005877705.1 Gammaproteobacteria bacterium | reverse complement strand
GGCCTGAACGCCGCGCTTGCCGTCGCATTCCGCGGTGGAGCGATCACGGGCATGTTGGTGGTCGGCCTCGGTCTCATCGGAGTCGCCGGCTACTACTCGCTGCTGCGGCAGTTTCCGTCCATCGGTAGCGACGGCGCGCTGCACGCGCTCGTGGGGCTGGCGTTCGGCGGCTCGCTGATCTCGATTTTCGCGCGTCTGGGCGGTGGCATCTTCACCAAGGGCGCGGACGTCGGCGCCGACCTGGTGGGCAAGGTCGAGGCCGGCATTCCGGAGGATGACCCGCGTAACCCCGCGGTGATCGCCGACAACGTCGGCGACAACGTCGGTGACTGTGCCGGCATGGCGGCCGACCTCTTCGAGACCTACGCCGTGACTCTGGTCGCGACGATGCTGCTGGGCGGCCTGTTGTTTGCGAACCAGGGCGAAGGCGCCGCGCTCGCGGCGGTGATCTATCCGCTGGCGCTCGGCTCGGCTTCCATCGTCGCCTCGATCATCGGCACATTCTTCGTGTCGGCCGGCGCAGGCGGCAAGATCATGAACGCTCTCTACAAGGGCGTGCTGGTCTCAGGCCTGGTATCCGCGGTGGCGTTCTACTTCATCACCCACCGGCTCATGCCCGCCCAGGCGAGCGCTCTGTACGGCTGCTCGCTCATCGGCCTCGGCCTCACGGCCGCGATGATCATGATCACCGAGTACTACACCGCCACCGAATACAGCCCGGTGCGCAGAGTCGCCGCCGCCTCGCAGACCGGTCATGCCACCAACATCATCGCAGGCCTCGGCCTGTCGATGAAGGCCACGGCGCTGCCGGTGATCGCGGTGTGTCTGGCGATCTGGGGAGCCTTCGAGCTCGGGCAGCTGCACAACATCGGCCTGTACGGCATCGCGATTGCCGCCACGGCCATGCTGTCGATGACCGGCATGGTCGTGGCGCTGGATGCCTACGGCCCGATCACGGACAACGCCGGCGGCATCGCCGAGATGGCCGGGCTCCCGCGCCAGGTGCGCGACATCACCGATCCGCTGGACGCCGTGGGCAACACGACCAAGGCGGTAACGAAGGGCTATGCCATCGGGTCTGCGGGCCTGGCCGCGCTGGTGCTGTTCGCGGACTACACGCACAACCTGGAATCCGCAGGCAAGCTCGTCGAGTTCTCACTCTCCGATCCGGCGGTGATCATCGGCCTGTTCATCGGCGGACTCGTGCCGTACCTGTTCGCCGCGATGGCCATGGAGGCGGTGGGACGCGCCGCAGCCTCGGTCGTGAACGAGGTCCGCAGGCAGTTCCGCGAGATCAAGGGGATCATGGAGGGCACGGGCAAGCCGGACTACTCGCGCGCCGTGGACATGCTCACCCGCGCGGCGATCCGCGAGATGATCGTGCCTTCGCTGCTGCCGATCCTGGTGCCGATCATTCTGGTGTTCGCCGTGAATGCCATGATGGGCTCGGGCGCGGGAATCAAGGCGCTCGGCGGCCTGCTGATCGGCACGATCGTCACCGGTTTGTTCGTCGCGATCTCGATGACCACCGGCGGGGGCGCATGGGATAACGCCAAGAAGTACATCGAGGAGGGCAACTTCGGCGGCAAGGGCTCGGATGCGCACAAGGCCGCGGTCACCGGCGACACGGTGGGTGATCCCTACAAGGACACCGCAGGACCTGCCATCAACCCGCTCATCAAGATCATCAATATCGTCGCCCTGCTCTTGGTGCCATTACTTTAATTGGCTGCAAGGGCCGCTGCAGAACTGGCGTGCTCGCGGGCAGTCGCCCTAGGCCCGACAGGGCTGCCAATGCTGTATGGTTCCGCGGCACCGGGGAGTCAGTTGGCGGCACAGGGAGCCACGCCTTCCTGTGCAACCGCGTTGCGCAAAGCTACCGACCGACCACCCCATGCAAAACAGCTCTTTATCAGGCCGTCGAGAACTGCCCGCAGGTCGAAACAGCTCCTAGGCTGGCTGCTGAAAGCGCCGCAGGCGCCTTTCAGCCAATTCAAAGAGCCGGGTGGATCGCGCTCAGCAGGCGATGCAGGGCCGTCGGTGAGGCAGGCTTGACCAGATGATGATCGATGCTCGCCTCGCGCGAGCGGCGCCGGTCGGCCTCGTGGCCGAGGCCGGTCAGGGCGATGATGGTCGTCGAGGTGCCATCGGGCATCGAGCGGATGCGCGCCGCGGCCTCCAGTCCGCTCAGCTCCGGCATGCTGATGTCCATGAACACCACCGCGGGGCGCACGGCGCGAAATTTTTCCAAAGCCTCCCGCGGCCCGTACGCGATATGGACATCGTGGCCCATCATGGAAAGGATGCACGCGACCGCATCGGCCGAGTCCTCCTGGTCATCGACGACCAGCACCTTGAGCGGAACGTCGGCATGAGGCATGTGCTCCATCGTCACTCCCCTCGCGACCGCAGCATAGTCGGTCCACGCTTAAGCCTGAGGACTGGCCTGTAGCAAGTTTCGTGCGTCGGCTCGGGCGGGTCAAGGAAACAGCCCCCGCGCCGGGGTCAGGCCCGGCCAGCCTGGGACTCGGTGAGCAGGGCGCTGACCAGCAGATTGAGACGGGCGCAGTAGGCGGCTACGGGCTCATCGGCTTGGGCCTGCTTGTCGGCGAGCGCGGTGCTGATATCGGTGAGCCGGCGCACGATACGCTCGTCTACCGTGAGCGACCGGCACAGCAAGGCGCTGACGCATGCGCTGATCTCCGCATCGAGCGTGCGCGCATCGCTGCCTGCGATCTCGACTCCGGCGAGCTCGCGTGGACAACCTGCGGCCAGATGCTCACGCCAAATGCGGGTAAGCTGCATACCCTGCGCGTTTCGGACGCTGTTCTCGTGCTGAACCGGGCGCCCTTCTTATCACGCCTGTGGCCCGGTTGCACCGTCCGGATCAGCCGGGGACCGCGCTGCTCATTGTTGGCGCACGCCTACAAAGAACCGTTAACCAGCCCTCGATGATGTCTGAAACCTCTGATTGGAAAAGACTATTTGTAATAAGTACAACTGTTGCTTCAATGCTCCTGGGCTTTGAGGCATGCCGCTTCGGGTGCAGCCCACGCTGGGCAAAGCGGAGCTTGACGCGCGCCTCGGTCCCCTGATGGAGTCAACCCATGGCCTCGGATGAGCAGTTCCCGGTTCACAAGCCAGACGAAGAGTGGCGGCGCGAGCTCACGCCGGAGCAATACCGGGTGCTGCGCGGCCACGGAACTGAGCCCGCGGGCACCAGCCCGCTGAATGAAGAGCATCGGACGGGCGTCTTCCGCTGCGCCGCCTGCGGCCAGCAACTGTTTGATTCGCAGGCCAAATTCGACAGCGGCACCGGCTGGCCGAGCTTCTTCCAGCCGCTCGAGGGTGCGGTGGCCACCAGCGTGGATCGCCGCCTCTTCATGCGGCGGACCGAAGTTCATTGCGCGCGCTGCGGCGGCCACCTCGGCCACGT
>VBNY01000284.1 GCA_005877705.1 Gammaproteobacteria bacterium | reverse complement strand
GGCGTAGTACTGCACTTTGATGTGCTTGCGGGCCGAAGTTGTGTCAGGGCTCAAGGCGGCCATGGCTGAAGCATATTCCTCGGGTGTATTGACGTTGTCGAGTGCGCGCGGGTTCGGCTCGTCGATCAGCCGGATGTCGGCCTCGAGCAGGAACTTGCGCGGGCATTGCTTGCCGCCGGCGACATACGCGGCGAGCGCCTCGCGGCTCGAGGGCTCGTAAATGGCGCACAGCGGCTCGGGCAGGCCGTCGTGGCTCGAGCGATAGGCCGTCGCCTGACGCTCCGGGAGGCGCGCGCGCAGCAGGTGATCGAGCGTGGCCTCGTCCAGAAACGGCAGATCGCACGCCAGCACCAGCCAGGCGACGAGCGGATGGCGGGTCTGGGCGGCCAGGATGCCGGCGATGGGGCCAAGGTTCTCGTGGCTGTCGACGATCTGCGCAAACCGCGCCCGAAACGGCTCCGCGCTCTGATCGGGCCGTACGGACACGAACGCCCGCTCGACACGCGGCGCGAGCAGCGCCAGCGCCCGTTCAAGCTGAGTGCGGCCGTGATAGCTGAGGCCGGCCTTGTCCCGCTGCATACGGGTGCTGCGCCCGCCGGCCAGCACCAGCCCGTACACGGACGCGGTGGTGGCGTATCCCGTCATCGCTTGAAGTCCCTTTTGCCGCCCGATTTCTGCAGCAGCCGGATTCCGGTGATCTCGATGTCGTGCGACAGCGCCTTGCACATGTCATATATCGTGAGCGCCGCCACAGTGGCTCCTGTCAGAGCCTCCATCTCGACGCCCGTACGGTGATGGACGGATACCCGGCAGCGAACCACGATGTCCCCTCCGCGTTGCTCTTCGATCTCGATCGCGCAGTTCTCGAGCCCGAGCGGGTGACAGAAGGGGATCAACTCGTGAGTGCGTTTCGCCGCCATCACGCCCGAGACGATGGCCGTGTCGAATACCGGTCCCTTCTTCGTGCGATGGCCGCTCTTGCGAAGCGCGAGCGCCACGGCGCGTGGCAGCCGGATGCGCGCTTCGGCTTCGGCGACCCGATGCGTCACTTCCTTTGCGCCTACATCGACCATCGCCGGTCGATTGCGGCTGTCGAGATGTGAGAGTCCCGAGCGCGACATCCAGCACCCGCCCGTCAACCGCCGATGTAGAACATCTCGACCTTCCGCTGTTCGGGCGCGGAGCTACGCAAGCGCGCGCGCAGCTCGCTGTAGCGGTCGGTCCGGCTCAACCACACGTTGCGGATGATGTCGAGGAGTTGATCATCGCTCGCGCCGCCGCGCAGGCCATCGCGCAGGCTCGTGCCGTGCGTGGCGAAGAGGCACGTATAAATGACGCCATCGGAGGACAAGCGCGCCCGCGAGCAATCGCCACAGAACGGCTGCGTCACCGACGAGATGAAGCCGACCTCGCCTTGGCCATCCGCGAACGCATAACGCTCTGCCACTTCGCCGCGGTACTCGCGCTCGAGCGGCCGCAGCGGCCAGTGCTCCGAGATCCGCGCCACCAGCTCCTTCGACGGCACGACCAGCTCCTGACGCCAGTGATTGCGATTGCCGACATCCATGTATTCGATGAAGCGCACGATCACTCCCGTGCCGCGGAAGTGTTTCACGAGCTCGAGCGCCGTGTGGTCGTTGACACCGCGCTGGATGACGGCGTTGATCTTGATCGGCTCGAGGCCGGCGCGGCGCGCATGCTCGATTCCATCCAGGACGTCCTCGAGACCACCAAATCCGCCGCTCAAGCGCGCGAAGATTTCCGCGTCCAGGCTGTCGAGGCTCACGGTGATGCGCTTCAGTCCCGCCGCCTTGAGCTCGGCCGCGCACTTAGCGAGCAGCACTCCGTTCGTCGTGAGCGCGACGTCTTCGACGCCAGGGATGGCGGTCAGGTCCCCGATCAGGTCGGCCAGGTTGGCCCGCAGCAGCGGCTCGCCACCGGTCAGCCGCAGCTTGCGTACGCCGAGCTGCACGAACAGCCGCGCCAGGCGAACGATTTCATCGAAGGACAGCCGCTCGTGGGAGCCGAGGAAGCGGTACTTCTCGTGATACGTCTCCCGCGGCATGCAGTACGGGCAGCGAAAGTTGCAGCGGTCCATCACCGAGATGCGCAGGTCCCGTATCGGACGGGCGAGCGTATCCCGGGGAGTGGCCATCGCGTTCAGTGGGACGACGACTTCGGTTGCCGGCATAGGGAGAGTATGACGACCCGAAGTGGCCGATTGCTACCAGCCAGGAGGGGGAGAAGACGACCGGGTGAGCCCTACCACCGGTGAAGCCGGGTGACGAACCCCTTGGGGTAGGTATTGGGGCCGGGCGGCAGCTCGACGAAGCCGTCGGTGCCCTCCAGCGCCGTGAAGTCACCGGAGCCATTCGTGGGGCGCGGCATTGCCCAGGCACGCCCCCAGTCGTCCAGCTCGACCCGCACCGGGAGAAAGTAGGTGAGCGCGGGGGTGACCGTAACGGGCGCGCCGAGCGCCATCTTTTCCGCGGCGAGGGGACTGCGCCCGAGGCTGGCGAACAGGGCCGGCAGCACGTAGCGCGCCAGGCAGACGAAGGTCGATACGGGGTTGCCGGGCAGGCCGAATACCGCCGCCCCCGAGCTCGCGACCCCGAACCACAGGGGTTTGCCGGGCCTCTGGGCCACCTTGTGGAAAATCGTGTGCACTCCCAGCTCCTCGAGCACCTTGGGAACCAGATCGAACTTGCCCATGGATACCCCACCGCTCAGCACCAGCACGTCGTGCGTCTCGAGGTGGAACTTCAGGCGCTGCTTGAGCTCGGCGGCGTCATCCTGGATGTGATCGTCCGCGACGCGCTGAAAGCCGTGCTGGCGCAGGCCCGCCACGATGCCGTAGGCATTCGAGCGCCGCACCTGGTGCGGCAGGATCGGCTCTCCGGGCTCGACCAGCTCGTTGCCGGTCGAGATCACCGCGAGCATGGGCTGGCTGCTGACGCGGATGCGCGCCATGCCGGCGGAAGCCGCGATGGCTATCTCGGGCGCACGCAGGAGTACGCCGGCGGAAATCAGCAGCGTTCCCTGGCGCGTGTCGGTACCTCGCCGGTGGACGTTTTGCCCGGGCTCAGCCTGCACCCCCGCAGCGAGCTCCGCTTCCCCACCGCGGATGGTGATCTGCTCCACCGGGATGACACAGTCGCAACCCGCCGGCAGCACCGCGCCCGTCATCACTTCGATGCAGCATGTGGGTGTGGCGAGGGTGAGCGGCGCGTCGCCCGCCGCCTGCGTCGCCTGAATGTGCAGGCGGCGGGCCCCTTCGCTTGCCGCGGCGCTGTCCAACGCAATGCCGTCCATGGCCACGCGATCGAAGGGCGGCTGGTCGCGCTCGGCGTAGATGTTCTCGCGCAGCACCGCTCCCGCGCACTGCGCGAGGGGTAGAGACTCGATCGGCAGGCACTGCAGGCGCTGTCCGATCAGCTCGTCAGCCTCTACGGGCTTGAGCACCGCGCGTTCAGCTCTTCTTGTC
>VBNY01000283.1 GCA_005877705.1 Gammaproteobacteria bacterium | reverse complement strand
GGTTCGCGACGAGTGGACGGTTCATGGGGCGGCCGCGGCGGCCAGAGCGGGATTGGCAAAGCGCTGCAGGCGGGCCTTGGCCCACAGCCGGAAGCGATCGAGGTAGACGTACATGACGGGTGTCGTATAGAGCGTCAACAGTTGGCTGAGGACGAGGCCGCCCACGACCGCGATGCCGAGCGGCCTGCGCAGCTCTGCGCCATCACCGCTGCCCAGCGCGAGCGGCAGAGCTGGACATCCGTGGTGCTCGTTGCGAGATCCGCGGTCATTCGGCCTGCCTTAGGTGCTCGCTCGGCTGTTCGCGCAAGCACCCTGCAAGCGCTGGGGTAGGGTCGCGAGAATAGTCCTCGGGATGTGTTCAGTGGGCGTATTCATGCGCTGTAGTGTAAAAATTAAGGTGGGGACAGATCATCGTCTACGACCAGGGCCCCGGGGTTCCGGAGAAGGATCTCGTGCTGATCTTCGAGCCCTTCTATTGGGTGGATGCCGCCCGCGACCGCGCCGGCGGCGGGGAAGGACTGGGACTGGCGATCGCGGCCCGCGCAGTCGCGCTGCACGGTGGTGCCATCGAGGCACGCAACCTGCTGGCAGGCGGGCTGGTAGTGACGATCACGCTGCCCGCGCTGGGGCGCGGGGCACCCGGACGCTCACTGCTGTGGGGGCCGGTCGCGCGAGCGAGTTGACGATTCTTTGGGAGCAGCGGCATGTCGGGCCGGTCGGCGGTTGCTTTGCTCGTTCTGCTGGCGGCTCTCGCCGGCCTCAGCGTGCCGGCCGGCGCGGCGAGCACCGCGCCCCCTCCTGTGGGCTCGGTTGCCGCGCTGCCGTTCGCCAACAGCTGCGGCGGGGCGAGACAGGACTATTTTGCGGCTGGATTCTCGCAGGATCTGCGCGCGGCGCTCGCGCGCCTCAACGGGCTGCAGGTTGCCGGCCGCGCCTCATCGCTGGCGCTCCAAGTCCGGCAGGTCGACTACCCGACAGCTGCGCGTAAGCTGAACGTTGCGGCGTTGCTCGAGGGCGGCGTTTGCATGTTTGGCCATGCCGTGCGCGTCACAATGCGGCTCATCGACGGCGCGAGTGGCTTGCCCACCTGGTCGCAGTCCTTCGCTTTTGATCTCAAAGACAGCGCGGCTACCCGGACCGCCATCGCGCTCGCCGTGGCGAGTCGCCTGCAAGTCGATCCACCGGCCGAGGGAGCGGCGACCCTGAAGCTGGGCAGCACAAACGATGCGCAGGCCTACGATGAATACCTGCACGGGTTGGTCATGTATTACAAGGCCACGCGCGCGGCGGCGTTTCGCGACGCGGCGGTGCGCCTGGACCGGGCCATCTCCCGCGATCCGAATTTCGCGGCCGCGCACGCGCAGCGGGCCCGAGCACTCATCGGACTGTCTGCCCTGATACCCACGCCCGGTACGCGCGCAGAGGTGCGGGAGCGGGCGCGCCGTTCCGCCGAGCGGGCCGTGGCACTCGCGCCGCAGCTGGCCGAGGCGCATCTGGCGCTGGGTGTGGTGCGCGCCGCCGGGTTTCTCGATTTCGCGGCGGCCGCGCCGGAATACGCGCGCGCCCTGGAATTGGCACCGGGCAGCGCGGAGGCGCAAGCAGAGGCCGCCTGGTACTACGGCCTGAGCGCGCGCCCCGAGAGTGCGGTCGCTGCCGCGCGGCGCGCAGTCGGTCTGGATCCCGTGGGTTTCAGGGCGCATCTGACGCTTACGGAAGCCTACTATTACGGCCGGCGCTTCAGCGAGGCACTCGCGGCCATCGAGCAGGCCCGGCAAATAGAACCCGATGCGCCCCAGACCGCAGCCTACGCCGCCTTCAGCTATCTCGCGCTTGGGCGGTACGATGCGGCACGCCAGACCTGTGAGTCGCGGTCCGTCCGACTCGACGAGGACGATCGGCACTGGTGCCTGGCGGTTGCGTATCACGCGCTCGGTAAGCCTGCGCAGGCCCAAGCGCAGCTGGCAGGACTGAAGGCTTTGGATGGGAAAGCCGGGGCGTTCTTCTTCGCGGAAGTCTATGCCCAATGGGGCGACCGCACGGCGGCGCTGAAGGCGCTTGCCACGGCGCTGCGCCTGCACAATGCAGGGCTGAGGCTTCTCAAGGTGGACTGGCCGCTCGATCCGATTCGCGACGAGCCGCAGTTCCAGCAGCTTGCGCAGCAACTGAAGTTTCCGCCCTCACCTGCCGTCGCGCTTGCGCCGCAGCTTCGGCCGCCGCGCCGGTAAGGCGGGAACTTTGCGGCGCCTCGGGGGTTACACCTGTAGAGGCCAAGGTGTGCGGCGTCCGCGTGCCTGCACGCTCCAGAAAAACTCTCTTAGATGGCGTCACTCTCCGACAAGGCCGCGTTACTGATCCTGGCGAATGCGCTGAAGTACGCCGTGGGTTTCGCGCTGCCCATGGTGCTCGTGCGGCATCTGACCCAGGGCGACTACGGCACTTATCAGCAGCTGTCGCTGATTGCGAATTTCGCCACCGGCATCATGGTGCTCGGATTGCCCACCTCCATCTACTACTTCTATCACCTCAAGTCGGCTGAGCGCGCGGGGCGGCCGACGCTGATCGCACAAACGCAGCTCATGCTGCTCGTCTCCGGCGCGCTCACGGCAGTGGCGCTCGCGCTCGCCGCGCCGCTGCTCGCCCGGCGCATGAGCAATGCCCGGCTTCTCGAGCTGCTGCCGCTCTACTCGGTGTATGTCGGGCTGTTCATCGCCGGCGAGCACTTCATGCACGTGATGATCAGCCAGAACCGCTACCTGGGCGCCGTGACGCTCGAGCTGGCGGAGACAGCCTTCCGGGTAGGCGCCCTGATCGTGCTGCTCGCGCTCGGCTTCGCGCTGCACGCCATCGTGCTCATGCTGGTCGTCTATGCCGCGGTGCGCCTGGTCGGTCGCAGCAATTGGTTGTGGCAGGGCGCGGATTCGGTGCGCCATGCTGCCGCGGGAGGGCGCTTCCTGGGAGCCCAACTTGCTTACAGTCTGCCGCTGGCGGCGACCATGGGCATCGGGCTGCTCGGCGGACTGCTCGCCCGGGGCATCGTCGCCATGGCGTTCACGCCGGTCGATTACGCGATCTACAGCGTCGGGGCGCTCGAGATTCCGTTGGATACGATTTTTCAGGTTTCGGTGCTAAACGTGCTGCGCGCCTCGCTGCCGCCGCTGGTCGCGGCGGGCCGCATCGATGAGGTCATCCGCATCTGGCGCGACTCGGTGCGCAAGCTGGCGATCATCATCCTGCCGAGCTTCACGTTCCTGGTGTGCTTCGCGAACCGCTTCATCACCACGCTGTTTACCAGCTCGTACGAGGCGAGCGTGCGCGTGTTCCACATCTATCTGCTGGTGCTGCCGCTGTACATGCTCGTCCTCAGCGTCGTGCCGCAAGTGTATGGCCGCACGCGGCTGAACCTCTACGTCGTGGCGGCCTCGGTAGCCAGCAACGCGGTGCTCAGCCTGATCCTGCTGCGCGAAATCGGCATTCTCGGACCCGCCACCGCCCTGGTGTGCTCGACCTATCTCGGCGCACTGCTGTTTTTCATCGTGACGATGAGGCTGTTGAAGGCCACGCCGGCGCAGCTGCTGCCGCTGGCGGCCATCGGACGGACCG
>VBNY01000282.1 GCA_005877705.1 Gammaproteobacteria bacterium | reverse complement strand
TGTTCGCACCCTACTTGCCCGAGGCGCTGGTGCGCGCGCGAGGAACACTCAAGACCCTGCTGCGGATTCTCGGCACTCCGCGCGACCTCGATATCCAGTTGGGGGAGCTGACCCGAATCAGCCCGCAGCTGTCGGAGGGCGAGCGCCCGGCGCTGCAGCCGCTGATGGATCACCTGGAGTCGGAGCGTGCGCGAGCACGTGCCCGGATGTTGCAAGCGCTGGACTCCGAATCGACGCGCGGCTGGATCGACACCGTGCGCGCCTTGGTTGAAGAGCCGTCTGGCGCGCCGTCCGCAAGCTCGCTGGGCGCGGCGGCAGTCATGCCGGAGCTGATCAGTGACCGGTTTCGCAAGCTTCGTAAGGCATTCCGCCGGCTGAATGCGCTCTCCTCGATGGAGGAGTACCACGCGGTCCGCGCCCGGGCGAAGAAGCTCCGCTATACGATCGAGCCGGCGGCCGTCATCTACGGGAAACCTGCCGGTGAGATGCTGCGGGCGCTGCGCAGACTGCAGGACCGTCTCGGCACTCAACAAGACGCGTACGTGGCCAAGAACCGATTGCTCGCGATTGCGGCCGATCCTCCCACGGGTCTGCCCTCCCAAACGCTGTTCCTCATGGGCCGTCTGGCCGAGCGCCATTCGCTGGCGGCAGCGGAGGCTCGCAAGCCCGTGGAGAAAACATGGCGCAAGGTGCGAGGCCGGCGTTGGAAGGCGCTGCGCCTGCAGCTCGAGGAGTTGCACGCCAGCTCACCTGTTGCACAGCCCGTGCCGCTGCGGGTCGCGGACGTGAGCCTGGCCGCGCGCCCGGAGCGGCCATCTCAGCCGGTCAACGCCTGACGCGGAATGGACCTGCTGATCGTTCGGCACGCCATCGCCTTCGAGCGCAACCCGAAGCGCTGGCCCGACGATGGGGAGCGTCCGCTGTCTCCCGAGGGCATGCTGCGCGCCCGCAAGGCGGCTGCGGGGCTCAAGCGGATTGCGAATCGCCCCGTCCGTGTGCTCACGAGCGGGCTGCTGCGCGCGCAGCAGACTGCGGCAATACTGACCGAGTTCGCGGGGTGGCCCAAGGCCGTCCAATGCGCCCAACTGGCTCCCGGAGAGCCGCCGCAAGCACTGCTCGAAGCCCTGCGCGGCAGTCGGGAGAAATGTATCGCGGTCATCGGGCACGAGCCGGGTCTCGGCCGATTCATCGCTGCGTGTCTGGCGGCCGGCGCGCGGGCCGACGCCTTCGAGCTCAAGAAGATGGGCGTCGCATTCCTCTCGTTCAACGGCACAGCTCGCGCCGGCAACGCGACGCTGCACTGGATCGTGCCGCCCCGAATGCTGCGCGCTGCGTGCTCGCCTTGAGTCCTTGAGTCAGTGAGCCCCCGCCGCGTCGGCGCTGCTGCCTGCCGTCTGCGTCGGATGCGCCAGCCAGATGAGGAAGATCAGGCCGACAAATATCACCCCGGAAACGTAGAAGATGTCATCGGCCGAGAGCATGAAGGCCTGCCCGTCCACGAGGCGATTGAGCAGCGCGTAGCTCTGGTCCGCTCCCATCCCACCGGCGCGCAGGTTGGCCAGCGCCTGGGCCGAGACGGGATCATTCGGCGTCAGATGCTCGACGAGCTGGGCGTGATGCAGCGTTGCGCGCCGATCCCACAAGGTCGTCGTGATGGAGGTGCCGAAGGAGCCCGCGGTGATACGCGCAAAGTTGAACAGCCCCGAGGCCGCGGGGATGCGCTCGGGGGCGAGGCCAGACAGTGAGATCGTGACCAGCGGAATGAAGAACACCGCCATCGCGGCGCCCTGAATCAGCGTCGGCACGAGCAGCGTCCCGATCGTCGCGTCAGTGTTGAACCGCGCTCGCATGAACAGCACGAGGGCGAACACCAGGAACGATATCGTGACGAATATCCGTGGGTCGACGCGATGCGACACTCTGCCCACGAGCGGCGTCAGCAGGATCGCCAGGAGACCCACCGGCGCCAGGACCAGGCCCGCGAGCGTGGCGGTATAGCCCATGTACTGCTGCAACCACAGCGGCAGCAGCACGACATTGCCGAAGAACAGGCCGTAGGAGAACAGCATCGCGACGGTGCTCACCCAGAAGTTGCGGCGGCGGAACAGGCTCAGGTCGACGATCGGGTGCGCCTCGGTCAGCTCCCAGACCAGGAAGATCGCAAACCCGATGCACGCCACGATGGCGAGCGTCACGATCTGCCCCGAGTTGAACCAGTCGAGATCCTTGCCCTTGTCGAGCAACACCTGCATCGCTCCCACCCAGATCACCAGCAGACCGAGCCCCACCGTGTCGATCGGCACCCTCGCAGTGGGCGTCTCGCGCTTGTGATAGATCAGCCACGTCGCTATCAGAGCGCCGATACCGACCGGAATATTGATGTAGAAGATCCACGGCCAGGCGATGTTGTCGGTGATCCAGCCCCCCAGGACCGGACCCACAATCGGTGCCACCAGCGTCGTCATGGACCACATGGCGAGTGCCGTGCCCGCTCGTGCCTTCGGATAGCTCGACAGCAGCAGGGCCTGCGAAAGGGGAATCATCGGTCCGGCGACCGCGCCCTGCAGCACACGAAAGAGAATGAGCAGTCCGAGCGTCGGCGCCAGTGCGCACAGGAACGAGGCCACGACGAAGAGGAATACGGCGGCGGTGAACAGCTTCACCTGGCCGAATCGCCGGGTGAGCCATCCGGTCAACGGCAGCGAGATCGCGTTCGCAACTCCGAACGAGGTGATGACCCACGTGCCCTGATCGGGCGAAACACCGAGATCGCCCGCAATCGCCGGCAAGGACACGTTGGCGATGGAGGTGTCCAGGACGTTCATGAACGTCGCGAGGGACAGAGCCACCGTGCCTATCGCGAGCGTCGCGCCGCGAAGGGGCGGCAACTCCGCCGGTCGCGCGGCCGGCGGCGTGCTTTCTTCAGCTGTCGTGGCAGCCATGCTCATCCCG
>VBNY01000281.1:4883-9080 GCA_005877705.1 Gammaproteobacteria bacterium | reverse complement strand
CACGACGATCAATGCAAGCAGCGCCCCGACGATCAGGTTCTCGGTGAGCAGACTCACTGCCCGCCGGATGAACAGCGAGGCATCGAAGGACTGCTCGATCCCGAGCCCATGCATCTTCAGCGGTCCCTCGCGCAGCTCCGCCACCGCCGCCTTCACCGCCTCGAGCGTCGCCAGAACATTCGCGCCGTTCGCGCGCAGCACCTGGATGCCGATCGCCGGATTGCCATTCTGGTAAGCGAAGAACTGCCGGGTCGGGGGCGCGACGTCGATGCTCGCGACGTCCGCGAGCCGCACCGGCCGGCCGTCCCGCCATGCCAACACGAGCTCGCCCAGCCGATCGGGGGTGAACAGACCCGTGAAGCGCAGCGTGTATTGCCGGCGTCCGACGTCGAGTTGACCACCCGAGACGTTGGTGGCAGTGGCGGCGCGGGAGGCGATCTCGGGAACGCCGACTCCGAACGCAGCCGCGCGCGCCAGGTCGACGGTGATCCGCACATTATCCGGCGGCCCGGCATTGACGTTGACGGCGGCCACCCCCGCAATCGCCTCGAGCCGCGCCCGCACCGTGTCTTCAATGAAGCGCCGTTGCGTGAGGATCGGCCCCGGTGTGCCGGGGAGCTGTTGCACGAAGAACCAGGACAATGTCTCGTTGGTGTTGTCATCGCCGCCCAAGGTGACGACGGGACGGTCGGCGTCGCGCGGCAGTGGCGGCAAGCGATTGAGGCGCCCGATCACCTCAACGAGGGCATTCTTCATGTCCGTTCCGAGTGCAAAGCGCAGATTGACCTGCGCCGACCCGGGCGTGGCGTTGCCTTCGATCTCCTCGACGCCCGGCATGCCCTGCAGGACATTCTCCAGCGGCTCGAGCAGCTCGGACTCGACCTCCTCCGGTGAGGCGGTGCGCCAGCCGGCCTGGATGGAGAGCTGGGGGCGCGTTATGTCAGGAAAGAGCTGCAGCGGCAGCCGGCTCAGGCTCAGCAGTCCGAGCAGGCCGAGGAGCAGTGCGATGACAACCACCCCGATCGGACTGCGGCTCGACCAGTGCAGAGTCTCCATGGTTCAAGCCTGTGAGATCAGGGGCAATACTGCCCCCTTCGCCAGATTTCGATGCTAGCGCTAGCTCGAGCGTTTGAGTTGCACCTGTGCGGTGGAGCGTTCGGCGTGTGCGACGTGTCGACGGGGCGTTCCTGTCAGGCGACCTCGCCTATGCGTGAGGCGCGGGCCGCAGCATCGAGCTCGCGCAGGTCGCGGCCCCGGGACTCACGCCCGAACAGGCAGATCAGCCCGAGCGCCACGCCCGCCGGCACGGCAATCACCAGCACCGCCGTGGCGAACGACGGGACCACGCCGGCGACACTCAGGCCCTGGGCGATCAATCCGCCGAGCTTGCTGCAGCCGGCGACCCAACCTGTCGCCCTGCCGCGGACGCGCAACGGATAGTTCTCCGCCGCATACGGCAGCAGGATCGAGATCAGCCCGCATGAGCCCACGATGACGAGCGTCAGCGGCACGACGGGATGGGACAAGGCGGCCGCGCCGGCAGCCTGCACCGACAATCCCAACAGACCCGCGACCATGATGCCGGTCATCAGCACCAGCGACCACTTCGTGCTCCAGGAGCTGAACAGCCAGGCGGACAGCGCGATGGTCGGAGCTGCGATCAGTGTGGATTTCGCGATGAGCGCGCTCGATGTCGCAACGCTGCGCCCGCCGGCAACGAGCGCGCCCGGTAGCCACAGCAGCAGCCCGAAGTTCACGAGCCCCCAGGCGACCGCGGTCAAAGTGAGCGCGGCGGTGATGCCGAAGAACCCATGGCCTACAGGGGGAAGCGGAGTGTGAACCTTCCTCGGGCGCTTCGGCCCCTCGTTGCCCGTTCGCAATACCGCGCCAAAGCGGGCCAGCGTGGCGCGCGCCTCTTCGCCGCGCCCCATCTGCTGCAGAAACCGGGCCGATTCCGGCAGCAGCGGACTCAAACACACCAGCAGCAGCCCGGTCGGCAGATTCAGGAACCACATGCTCGCCGCAAAGAACCCACCCACCGCGCCAATGCCACCGACCAGCACCAGACTCCATCCCCGGTGCCGGGTGGGCATGATCTCCGCGAGCAGCGCATACGCGACCGGCAGCATGCCCCCGGCCGCCGCCCCCATCAGGAAGCACATGCCGACGTTCCACCAGAAATCCGGCATGGCGCCGCAGATGGACGTGCCGATGAACATGACGGAGGACAGCAGGATCGAGGCGCGCCGCCCGTAGATGTCGGCGAGCAGTCCCCACAGGAACGAGCCGAGCACAGTCCCCGTCAGCGCGGCGAACGGGAGCCAGGCGACCGTCTCCCGGCCGACGCCGTATTCCACGCGCATCCCCGGCGTCACGAATCCCAGGCTCGCCGGCTTCATGATGTCGATGATGAGCGCCAGCCCGAGCAGCGCGGCCATCCCCCAGTGCGCCCGAGTGAGCGACGCATCTTCCGGCGGCGCGAGGGCCTCGAGAGCCTGCCCGACAGCGAGGGGCGTCGACTTCGGGAGCAGCCCGTAACCGGCGACGCCGATGCCGATGACGATCGCGGCCATGCCGAACAGCATGCCGCCATCCATCGTCATGCCGGCCAGCACGTAGCCGCTGTGCCGCGCCATGACGAACATCGGCATGTGGAGAATCACCCCGGCGGTGACCAGCACACAGCCGAACCAGAACGCGTAGGCGTTGCGCCGCTCTTCAAGGATGGCTGTCTTCACAGACGTGGCTTCTCTCCGGCGCTGCGCGCTTTTAGTGAGTCGGCCTGCGGGCATCCGCTTCAGGCAGGCGAGTCTGCCCGGGCGCTGCGCCAGAGTGGCTCGCCGCGGACTTGCGCCAGCTCAGCAGCAACATCGCAGCTCCAAACACCAGCAGCACCGACCCCCACCATAGATTGATGTTGATTCCGAGCGAGCGCTGATACAGCGCCGGATCGCTGAACCAGCCGAAGACCGCGAGCACCACGCCCATGAGCGAGAACATCACACCGATCGGAATTCGTATGTCGAGTCCCATGGACTGACTCCTACCAGAAAAGGACGTTGAGCGCGAGCACGGCCGCCAGGATGCAAACGCCGAGCACGGGTGGGCGCATGTACCAGGCCTCACCCTCGGACCGAGGCCGCTCGGTGAGCGAATAGACGAGCCCCACGAGCTCCTTCTCGGCGCGCGCCTTGGTCACCACGCTCACGGCGATCGTGACCACGAAACAGGCCGTGAAGGCGCTGATCGCCGTCCAGAAGTTCTGCGCCATCTCGCTCGGATACAGGTGCAGCAGCGCGAGCCACCCGCCTTTGATGCCCGGCGCACTGCCCTTGGGCAAGGTCAGGCCGTGGTGCAGGGCCGCCGCCGCCGTTCCCGAAATCAACCCGAGGAACGCGCCGTGACCGGTGGTGCGCTTCCAGAACATCCCCAGCAGGAAGGTCGCGAACAGCGGCGCGTTCACGCAGGCGAACAGCAGCTGCAACATGTCCATCACATTGTTGAAACGGCTCGCGACATAGGCGGCCGCCACCGACAGTCCGACGCCGAACACGGTAGCCACCCGCCCCATCATCAGGTAATGGTGATCGCCCGCGCCGCGGCGGATGTACGCCTGATAGATGTCGTACGTCCACACCGTGTTGAAGGCGGTGACGTTGCCGGCCATTCCCGACATGAAGCTCGCCATGAGCGCGGTGAGGCCGAGGCCCAGCATGCCGTTGGGGAAGTAGTGGCCGAGCATCATCGGGATCGACAGATCATAGTTGAGAGTGCCGTCCGCCTTGTGCGGCAGCACGAAGCCGCTCTCGCCGGTGTGCTGCGTCGAGGCGATCGCGATCATGCCGGGGAGGATGACCAGGAACGGAAACAACATCTTGGGCAGCGCCGCGATCAGCGGCGTGCGGCGCGCGGCCGACATCGAGTCCGCGGCCATCGCCCGCTGCACCACCAGAAAGTCGGTGCACCAGTAGCCGAACGACAGCACGAACCCCAACCCCATCGCGACCCCGAACCACTCGACGCCCATCGGGTTGCTGCTGGGATGGCCCATGTCTTGCCAGGTGCTCGACCAGGCCTGCGCCGCAAAGCCCTGCGAGGTGGCCACGTGCGCCAGTCCCGCCGACAGCCCGCTCCAGCCGCCCAGGTCCTTCAGCCCCAGAAACACGAGCGGAGCGAAGCCGAACACGATGAGGAAGA
>VBNY01000281.1:3367-4756 GCA_005877705.1 Gammaproteobacteria bacterium | reverse complement strand
CCGGAGGAGAACACGGTCATGCACGCGAAGGAGATCGCATTCACGCCGCGGGTCTTCTCATCGAAGCGCAGCTTCAGGTACTCGGGCACCGAGCGGGCGCGCGAACCGTAGTAGAACGGCATCATGAAGACGCCGAGAAACACCATGGCGGGGATCGCGCCCACCCAGTAGAAATGGCTGGTCGCCATGCCGTACTTGGCGCCGGAGGCGGCCATGCCGATGACCTCCTGCGCGCCGAGATTCGCGGAGATGAAGGCGAGCCCGGTGATCCACGCGGTGATCGAGCGGCCGGACAGAAAGTAGTCCGTGCTGGTCTTCATGTAGCGCTTCAGTGCGTAGCCGACGCCCAGCACGAACGCGAAATAGATGCCCATGATGACCCAGTCGATCGTCTTTGGATGCATAGGAGTGGCTCCGCTGCGCGAATCTTAGTCGGGCAACATTATCCGTCTGCTCCCTTGAAAGCACCGAGGCTCGCACCAGCACGTCGCCAGCGAGGGCGAGAGGCCGCGTCGGCTAGTGTGTGCCTTTCAGAACCAATACTCTTAGCCCGACTATCACATCGTCGGCGTTTTGAGCGATGCCGCCTGGCTGATGGATGTATTGGATAGTGGGACGCAGATCCAGCCACCTGGCGGCATGCACGCTATAGAAAACCTCGCCCACATATTCCGAGCTGTGGACCGCGAGCGGCCCGAGTCGTGCCGCGTTTAGCTGTGTTTCGACAGCCGCGATACGGCTGTTGACGTGAGTGCGGCCGATGGCGAAGCCGATCTCATCAGCAGGACGCGAAGCGAAGGGTCCGGTGTACAAGACTCCCACCGCGATCTGGTTGTCGAGCTTCGAGGTTCGTCGATCTGCGAAGGTTGCGTTGAAGAAGGCGCTAACTCCGCGGCTGTAGCCAGAGACCGGGGAAGCGGCTAGCCGCTGAAGCAAATTGATATACGCCCCGTACTGACCGGTGCGCACGAGCGGTTGACCGCCATCGAGCACCAATGGCCGTCCATTCCTGTTCTCGACGACGTCGGGGGCTTTGGATGAGTTGTACCAAGCGCCTAACTTATAGCTGCCGTTGAGTCGATCGCCAAACGTCGGCAGCCAGCCAACTTCAAAAGGAGCCAATACGCCGCTCGCCCCTCCCGGTTCTCCGAGATTCAAGGCGTTTCGGGTCAGTAGATAGTTTGGATTGACCTCGTAGGCGCCGAGCTGCACGTAACCGAATCCGTGAAACGAAGCCTTGAGCCGAGTCGCCCATTGGCTCACCGGCCAATTGTACCAACCGCTCGTAACGATATTTCCCGGCGGCGGTCCACAGAACGTTAGATTCGTAAACTCGCACACGAAGGCGGCGAAATCCTCGCCACCCACCAAACGTCCGATCTTCCAGTC
>VBNY01000281.1:0-3340 GCA_005877705.1 Gammaproteobacteria bacterium | reverse complement strand
GTCCAGCTTTCCGCCAACATATTGCTGATCATACCAGAACTGGGTCCAGCGCCAGGCTTGCCCGCGACCATAGATTTCTTGCTCTTGCTCAAGGGAACCAAGATTGGCATCGGCAGTGAGATTTCGACCGTTCCGATCCGTGATCGCTATCTTAAACTGCGCTTGATCGAGCCCGAAAAGCTTTTGAAGATCGAGCGTCGCGCCGAAAGTCCATTGGTCGGCGTAGCGCCACAGCTCTTTATCTCCGCCTTCGACATTAGTGGCCGTCTCGGAGACATAGTCGAATCGAAAGTCGATCCCCTTCTCGAGCAGATGGCTGCGAAGGCCATGCCAGTCGAGAGCGAAATCCTCGCCGTACGCTCCTGACGTGCCGCCTTGCGCGGCCGAGCACCATGCGATCAACGCTGCAAAGAGCGATGCAAATCTGATGGTCATGCTCATCGCGCTCTGCGCCTCAGTCCAACCTCTCAAGGCCGAGCCGAGTCTGTACGGCGTTGATGCTACTTCGCGGCCGCGTTGCACAGCTTCATCACTGAATCGTAATGAATCAAGCTGAAGCCGAATCGTTATGAATCAAGCCGAACCCCGGCAAACTCTGTTCACTGACGAAACGTGCTCGCTCGTAGAGAGTTCCGCCTTCACTACGGAGGAATCATCGGTGGACGAACCGCTGACTCATCGGGGACGCCTGAGGACTGACGGCCGAATCGGCGATGCAGAAACATACAGTTAATCAAACCAAACGCGTACCAACGAATCTATTGAACGATGGTGTTGACCGATAGGTAAGCGATCGATCTCCCGCCTCCTGTTGGCGCCCAGTTGACTGGGCTGAGGTTTCGGTCTGGCGGAACCGAGGGGAGCGCGATGACAGGCGAAGAGCGGGCAGCAAAGGTGGCGGTGTGGCGATGTTTTTCAGCGTGGTCATTGAAACAAGCCGCCGCGGAATGCTACCAGCCGTCCCGGTCAAGCACACGCGGAGCGTGACTTGAGACTCAGCATCAGGAGCGTCAAATGCTCCCTTCCGCCGACCATGACCACTGTCTTGAGGCCACGTTCAAGGGGAAGCCATGCGCAGACTCTCTGTCGGTGTCTTGCTGATCGCCCTCTCGACACTGGTGCTCGAATTGATGCTGACCCGCGTCTTCGATGTCACGCTCACACCGAACCTGTCCTACTTCGTCGTCTCGCTGGCGATCTTCTCCTTCGGCCTCGCAGGGGTGTACGCGACGTTGCGGCCGGTGCCCGTGGAGCGCGACATTCGCGGGCTGCTCGCCGCTTGCAGCGTCGGATTTGCAGTCGCGGTGCTGCTGCTGAACCCGGTGATCAACGCGCTGCCGCTGGATTACCAGAGGATCGTCCGCTGGCCCATCAGTACGCTCGCGAGCTTCGGCACGCTGTATCTGGCGCTGCTGGTGCCGTTCTTTCTCGCCGGCTACATCCTCATCGCGGTGTTCTCGAAATACGCGCCGTTGATCCAAAGGCTGTATTTCTGGGACTTGGCCGGGGCCGGCCTCGGCACCGTGCTGGTCATTCCCTTCATTTCGAGGATCGGCCCGGGCGGGCTCATCGTGTGCGCCGCCGCTCTCGGCCTGCTCGCCGCCGCGCTGTTCAGCGAATCGCGCAGCGTCGGCCGCGCGTGCGTGCTGCTCGCCTTGGGGATCGCCGCCGTGCCTGTCATCCGCGGACAGGACTATATCGATTTCCGCTATCACATCGACAAGCGCGGCATCCTCAAGGCCGTACGCGCCGGCAAGGATGAGCTCATCCGCTGGGACCCGATCTCAAAGATTGACGTGATCGATGAGACTTTCTCCCCGCTGACCGCCACAGCGTGGCACCGCGGCGGCGATCGCAAGGCCATCCAATACGACGGCGGCAATCAGACCAGCTACTTCTACAAGTTCGACGGCAATCTGCGCAGCCTGCGCTCGGCCATCGAGCGTGACCGTTCGCAAGTCAACGAGCACTTCTGGCAGATCGGCGTATTGGCTTCGCACTACCTCAAGCGCGACTCCGGGCAAAGCGTTCTGGTGATCGGCAGTGCGGGCGGCCAGGAAACCAAGGCCGCTCTCGTGTACGGCGCCCGCTATATCGATGCCGTCGAGCTCGTGCCTACCGTCGTGGAGCTCGCCACCGGCCGTTACTCCCCCTATATCGGCAACATCTTCCGCCATCCGGCCGTGCACGCTCACGCCGGCGAGGGGCGCAGCTTCCTGCGGGGGACGAGCCGCAAGTACGACATCATCCAGATCTACAGCAATCACACCAGCTCGAGCATTGCCCAGGGAAGCGGTGCGATGGCGCCGGTGTATCTGCAGACGGCCGAAGCCTACCAGGAATACTTCTCCCATCTGACCGGCAACGGCGTTTTGCATATCAATCACTACGCCTATCCGCGGATGATCACGACAGCCGCGCGCGCCTGGAAGCAGATGGGTCGAACCGATTTTGCGCAGCACGTGGCGCTCTATTTCTCACCGTCGGAGCTCACGCTGCCGACGCTGCTCATCAAGATGCAGCCTTGGACTCCCGAGGAGATCGCGCAGCTCAACGCCTACCTCGGCTCTGCGCAGCTGGACCCGAAGGACCGGCTCGTGCTGATGGAGAATCCCCTGGATCCGACTCGGCATTTCCTGTCCGCCGACTTCTTCTCCGGGGAGTTCCCGCGCGAGCTGGCGGAGCGCCTCCCTGTGGACTTCACACCGCGCACGGATGACAACCCGTACTTCGCCGAAATGCGCCGCCACATCAGTCGGCTGCAGCCCGATCCAAAGGGCTTTCTCGATCCGGGCACGGCGTACATGTTGAACCTGTCGCTCATCCGGGGCATTCCGATGGACGAGATTCATCTCTATGTCACTGCGGCGGCCTCCGCGGTATTCGTGCTGCTGTTCGTGCTCGTGCCGCTGCGGTTCTCGAAGGTCGGCCGGGAGGAAGGCGCCACCGCCCTGCCGCTGCTCACGTACTTCTCCTGCCTGGGCGCGGGTTTCATCACGCTGGAGCTGGTCTTCATCCAGAAGTTCATGCAGCTCATCGGCAGCCCGCTGTATACCTACTCGACGGTCCTCTGCACGATGCTGCTCGCAGCGGGCATTGGCAGCGCCAGCTCGGAGAAGTTAGGCATCGCAAGCCGGCGCGGGTGGGCAATTCCGTTCGTGGCGATCATCGCCCTCGGCCTCGCGCTCGTTGCGCTCTACCCGTGGATTTCGCACCTCGCGCTGGCACTGCCGCTCGCAGCCAGGATCCTGGTCGCCGGCCTCATGATCTTTCCGCTGGGCTTCTTCCTCGGCATGCCCTTCCCGCTCGGGATCCTGGCGATCGCCCATCAGCCGCGCGG
>VBNY01000280.1 GCA_005877705.1 Gammaproteobacteria bacterium | reverse complement strand
TGGTCATGGGTGTGCGTTTCATGCGCGTAACGCCTCTTCGTGCAGATCCTGCAGGCGGTTGACCTCGACCTCGTCCAGGTGATCGAGTGCTTCACAAGTGGCGAGCCCTGCGGCCAGCGTCGTGTAGTAGGTCACGCGCCGATGCACAGCCTCGCGGCGGATCGAGTTCGATTCGCGGATCGCCTGCTTGCCCTCGGTCGTGTTGACGATCAGGTCGATCTCGTCGTTTTTGATCATATCCACGATATGTGGCCGGCCCTCGCGCACCTTGTTCACGCGCCGACAGGCGACCCCGGCCTCGGTCAGCGTGCGTGCCGTGCCCTCCGTGGCGAGCAGCTCGAAGCCGCGCTCGATCAACTTGCGAGCGAGCCCCACGGCGCCTGCCTTGTCGCGGTCGCGCACGCTGATAAAGCATACGCCCTTGCGTGGCAGCGTCACTCCGGAGGCGCTCTGCGCTTTCGCGTAGGCTTCCCCGAAGGTGCGCCCCGTGCCCATCACTTCGCCGGTCGATTTCATCTCCGGCCCGAGGATCGGATCGGCCTCCGGAAACTTGATGAACGGAAACACCGCCTCCTTGACCGAGAAGAACTGCGGCACGCGCTCGACAGTCGCGCCGAGCTCCTTCAGCTTGCGTCCCGTCATGACGCGGGCTGCGATCTTGGCGAGCGCCAGGCCGGTCGCCTTCGACACGAAGGGCACGGTTCGCGAAGCACGCGGGTTGACCTCGAGCACGTGGATCACGCCGTTCTGGATGGCGAACTGCACGTTCATCAGCCCGATGACATTGAGCGCCTTGGCGAGCTTGCGGGTCTGCTCGCGCAGCTCCGCCTGCACCTGCGCGCTCAAGCTGTTGGGTGGCAGCGAGCAGGAGGAGTCTCCGGAGTGCACGCCGGCCTGCTCAATGTGCTCCATGATGCCCCCGATCAGGACATCCTCGCCGTCACAGACCGCGTCCACGTCCACCTCGATGGCAACATCGAGAAACCGGTCGAGCAGCACGGGGCTGTCGTTCGAGACCTTCACCGCGTGGGTCATGTAGGCGCGCAGGTCGTCCTCGTTGAAGACGATTTCCATCGCCCGGCCGCCGAGCACGTAGGACGGACGCACGACCAGCGGGAATCCCACTTCGCGCGCCAGGCGTACCGCTTGGTCCTCCGTGCGCGCCGTGGCGTTGGCGGGCTGCGTCAGACCCAGGCTGCGCACCAGTGTCTGGAACCGTTCGCGGTCCTCGGCGATATCGATCGAGTCAGGCGAGGTGCCGATGATCGGCGCTCCGGCTGCTTCGAGCGCACGCGACAACTTGAGGGGCGTCTGACCGCCGAACTGGACGATGACGCCTTCCGGCCGCTCCTTCGCGAGGATTTCCAACACGTCCTCGAGGGTCAGCGGCTCGAAGTACAGCCGGTCGGAAGTGTCGTAGTCCGTCGACACGGTCTCTGGATTGCAGTTGACCATGATGGTCTCGAAACCGTCCTCACGCAGCTGCAGCGCCGCGTGCACGCAGCAGTAGTCGAACTCGATGCCCTGGCCGATGCGGTTCGGCCCGCCGCCGAGGATCATGATCTTGCGCCGCTCGGTAGGATGCGCCTCGCAGTCCTCCTCGTAGGTGGAGTACAGATACGCGGTGGAGGTCGCGAACTCTGCCGCGCAGGTATCGACGCGCTTGTAGACGGGCACGATGCCCAGATCGTGGCGCTTGGAACGGATCGCCCTCTCGGGCATATCCACCAGCTTCGCGAGCCGGCTGTCGGAGAAGCCCTTGCGCTTCAGCGCGCGCAGCCGCTCTGCCGTGAGCGCGCCCAGTCCCTCCGCGCCCACCCGCGCCTCTTCCTTGATCAGATCCTGGAGTTGCGCGAGGAACCACGGGTCGATGCGCGTGAGCTCGGCGATGCGCTCGAAGGACCACCCGGCACGGAACGCGTCCGCCGTATACAGCAGGCGGTCCGCGCCCGGCGCGCGCAGCTCGTAGGCGAGTCGATCCTGCGCCTCATCGGTGAGGGGCAAGGTCATCTGCGGCGCAAGCCCGTCGAGTCCGGTCTCCAGTCCGCGCAACGCCTTCTGCAAGGACTCCTGGAAAGTGCGGCCGATGGCCATGACCTCGCCCACGGACTTCATCTGCGTCGTGAGGCGATCGTTGGCGGCCGGAAACTTCTCGAAGGTGAAGCGCGGAATCTTCGTCACCACGTAGTCGATCGACGGCTCGAACGAGGCCGGCGTCGCCCCTCCGGTGATGTCGTTCCTGAGCTCATCGAGCGTGTAGCCCACGGCGAGCTTCGCGGCGATCTTGGCGATCGGAAAGCCGGTGGCCTTCGAGGCGAGCGCCGAGGAGCGCGACACGCGCGGATTCATCTCGATGATGAGCAGGCGGCCGTCGCGCGGATTGACGGCGAACTGCACGTTCGAGCCGCCGGTGTCGACGCCGATCTTGCGCAGCACGGCGATCGAGGCATCGCGCATGCGCTGGTATTCCTTGTCCGTGAGCGTCAGGGCCGGAGCGACTGTGATGGAGTCCCCGGTGTGCACGCCCATCGGGTCGAGGTTCTCGATCGAGCAGATGATGATGCAGTTGTCTTTGTGATCGCGCACCACCTCCATCTCGAACTCTTTCCAGCCGATGACCGACTCCTCGAGCAGCACCTCGCCGGTCGGGGAGGCATCCAGCCCGCGGGCCACGATAATTTCCAGCTCCTCGCGGTTGTACGCGATGCCGCCGCCCGTGCCGCCGAGCGTGAAGGAGGGGCGAATCACGACCGGATAGCCGATCTCGCCGGCGATCGCCAGGGCTTCCTCGAGGCTGCGCGCAATCTGCGATTTGGGAGTCTCGAGCCCGATGTCGCGCATGGCGTTGCGGAACAGCTCGCGATCCTCCGCCATGTCGATGGCGGCGCGCGAGGCGGCGATCAGCTCGACCTCATATTTCTCGAGCACGCCCTCGCGCACGAGGTCGAGGGCGGTATTGAGCGCAGTCTGCCCGCCCATCGTGGGCAGCAGCGCATCGGGGCGCTCCTTCTCGATGATGCTTGCGACCGTCTGCCAATTGACCGGCTCGATGTAGACGGCATCGGCCATCTCCGGGTCCGTCATGATGGTCGCGGGGTTCGAGTTGACGAGGATGACGCGGTAGCCTTCCTCGCGCAGCGCCTTGCACGCCTGCGCGCCGGAATAATCGAACTCGCACGCCTGGCCGATGACGATCGGGCCCGCGCCGATGATCAGGATGCTCTCGATGTCAGCGCGCTTGGGCATTTCGGATGCGCACGAGGTCCGCCACCTCAGCGTCCCCCGGCCTGGCGGCGCGCGGTTTCCTCCGCCAGCCTCAGGTGGATCTGCAGGCGGCGCAGCATCAGGTGGTTGAAGCGCTCGAACAGCG
>VBNY01000083.1 GCA_005877705.1 Gammaproteobacteria bacterium | reverse complement strand
CAGGAAGTAGCTGCGCTGCCCATCCAGGAAATCCAGGTAGCGCTGATAGACCTGCTCGGACATCTTGCGGTCGATCGGGGCGCGGCTGTAGTGCGCCTCTTCGAGAATCCTGCCTATCTTGCGCGCGGTCGCCCGCTGGGCGTCCGTGGGGGCGATGGCGCCCGGAGGCAGTATCGAGGTATTCGCCGGCGCCTGGACCGACCCCGCCAGAGAGAGCGCGAGGACTGTCAGGACTGAGGCGGCGATCCAGCCGGATGACCGGCGTATAGGCTTAGACATCGTGACGACGCTCACAGGTTCGGTACACTTTAGGAGCTGAGGCGCGGGCAAAAAGTCGCACCTTCTGGTCCGCGATTGAAAGGGCGCGGGCCACTTCCAACGACAGACTAGAGCGTGCGGTTCGTATCAGCAAGTACGCAGCGCCCGGATTACCCGCGGAATGAAATGCGACCCCTTACCGTACTCCTTGGAATCGTGATGGGCTCGACTGTTTCGCTGGCCGTCGGCCTGCTGCTCACGTGGGTGGTCATCCTGTTCCTGCCGCAGGATGAGGCGCAGTTCGCTCCCGAGCACCTGCCGCTGCTGCGCGCCGTGGCGGTTTTCACCCTGTTCGCGGCGGCATCGGCCGCCAGCTTCTATGGGGACTTGCGCAGCCGCTCGTGGCGATTCAAGGCCCACGGCATGACCCTCGCCATGCTGGGCGTGGCGCTGTGGATGTACTGGCCGAGCTAAAGGCCTCGCAGCGGACACCGGCTGCTCTGGCCTGAGGGCGCCCCTTGCGCCAGCTGTCGCGGCCAGAGGCCTTCAAGCGCGCTTGGACTTGAGGCGCCAGATATCCCTCGGGCGAGCGGCGGTATCGTACGGATCGTAGCCGCGCTCAGGGTCGATCGGGTCCTCGAACAGGCTCAGCCCGGAGGCGTCGTCGGCCGGTTTCTCGTGCTTGGGCGCGGCGGCACCGCGAAATCGCGCCGGGGGCGGACCAGCAGGCCGCACCTGGTTGTTCATAATCCGCTATCCGTTCTTATTGTTCGCTCTCGCGCAGGAATGATGTCACACACGTTCGCGCAGCGGAGCGACCCGCGTCACAATCCGGACCGGATGGCCGGCAGGGCGCGGATCAAAGCGTACAGCACGCGGACGATCAGCAGCAGCAGGGCCGGACCCAGCGCGACGACCCAGAACACGAGGGAGCCGTGAAAAAGACCCAGGAGAAAGTCGCCCAACAGCGCGAACGGACCGGCGTGGAGATTCTGACCGTGCGTATACGGCCCGAGCATCCGGTTGCCGACCATCCAGATGAGAATGGGCATCAGGAACAAGCCGCAGCCGAAGGCAATCCCGAAGATGATCAGCTCGCGCCGCGCACGGGTCTGGGCCCTGCTGAGGGAGGCCCGCACGCGTTCCAGGCGCTCCAGTCCGTTTGATGAGGGCGTCGTGACCATACGATCCTAAGGAGTCGTGACGCGGGCGGGCATAATAGCGTTCCCATGGACAAAATCAGAGCCGCCGTCATCGGAGTCGGCTACCTCGGCCGATTTCACGCGCAGAAATATGCGCAGGCGGCCCAGTGCGAGCTCACCGCCGTCTGCGATTCGCGACAGGAGGCGCGTGACAAAGTCGCCGCCGAAGTTGGAACGCGGCCGGTGGCAGACTATCGCCAGCTGCTCGGGAGCGTCGATGCCGTGAGTGTGGTCACGCCGACGCCCGCGCATTACCGGATCGCGCGCGAGTTCCTGGAGAGCGGTGCCCATGTGCTGGTTGAAAAGCCGATCACCGAGACGCCGGCCGAAGCTCGGGCGCTGATCGACCTCGCCGCGCGCGGCAAGCGTGTTCTGCAGGTCGGGCATCTCGAGCGCTTCAACTCCGCCATCCTCGCAGCGGAGCCGCATCTGAGCACGCCGCGCTTCGTGGAGTGCCACCGGCTGGCCCCCTACCGGGAGCGCGGGACCGATGTCAACGTGGTGCTCGATCTCATGATTCACGACATCGACATCGTGCAGACGATCGTGCGTGCGCCTATCACCACGATCGATGCGGTGGGCACACCGGTGTTCTCGGACGAGATCGACATCGCCAACGCTCGGATCCGCTTCGCCGGCGGCTGCGTTGCAAACGCGACCGCCTCGCGGGTGAGTTTGAAGACGGAGCGCAAACTGCGCATCTTCGAGGACGACGCGTATCTGTCGCTCGACCTGCAGCAGAAGATCCTGACGCTGATCCGCAAGCGCGCCGCTCCCGAGGTGCCCGGCCAGCTTCCCGTGACCATCGAGGAGCAGAGTCTGGAGCAGGGGGACGCGCTCAAGGCGGAGATCGAATCGTTCCTCGACTGCATCCGCACCGCAGGGGTGCCCGTGGTGACCGGAGAGGCCGGACTGATGGCGCTCGAGACGGCGATGCGTATCACGGAACAGGTGAATCACTCGCTCGCCGAGCGTAAGCCACGCCGCTGACCCATCTCGGAAAGGTCTTCGATGCCCCCTGAGCCTCAGCACTTTCAACACACGGCGCGACCGGTGACCGTCGCCGCCATCCAGATGGCATGCGATTGGAACACGGGCAGCAATATCGCAACCGCGGAGCGGCTGGTACGCGAAGCCGCGGGGCGCGGCGCGCAGATCATCCTGCTCCCCGAGCTGTTCGAAACGCCCTATTTCTGTATCGAGCAGGATGCCCGTCACCTCAAGCTCGCGCATTCCGTCGAGGAGAATCGGGCAGTGCGCCACTTCAGCGAGGTGGCGCGTGAGCTGGGCGTTGTGCTGCCGATAAGCTTCTTCGAGCGCGCCGGGCCCGCATACTTCAATTCCGTCGCGATCCTCGACGCCGACGGGGCGAACCTGGGCGTGTACCGCAAGTCGCATATCCCGAACGGGCCGGGCTACCAGGAGAAGAATTACTTCAGCCCGGGCGATACCGGCTTCAAGGTGTGGAACACACGCTTCGCGCGGGTCGGTGTCGGCATTTGCTGGGACCAGTGGTTTCCAGAGACCGCACGGGCCATGGCGCTGCTCGGCGGGGAGATCTTTCTGTTCCCCACGGCCATCGGGACGGAGCCGCCGCCGGCGTTACCCGTGAACTCCCGCGAGCATTGGCAGCGCACCCAGCAGGGGCATGCAGCGGCGAATCTCACGCCTCTCGTCGCCTCCAACCGCTACGGCCTGGAGCGCTCGCTGCAGGACCCGCAGGGGCTGTACATCCGCTTCTACGGCTCGTCCTTCATTACGGACGCGACGGGCGCGAAACTCGCAGAGGCGCCGCAGGAAGGCGATGCCGTGCTGACGAGCACGCTCGACTTGCAAGCGAGCGCGCAACTGCGCGACAACTGGTCCGTGTTCCGCGACCGCCGGCCGGAACTTTACGGCGCGCTCGTGTCGCTGGATGGGCGGCGCAAAGAGTGAGCAGTTCCGCCCCAGCGGCGCACAGCCCGCTTTAAGAGGGGTTCTTCGCGATCCACGCGAGCGCGTCTTTCAGCTCCTGCACGAAGCGATCGAACTCCTTGTGCCGCTGTGCCTCGTCAGTTATGCGCAGCAGCAGCGATGGATGGATCGTCACCCAAAGATGCGCCGAGGCGGACAACCGTGTTGGCACGCCGCGCGTCTGTGAAACCGTCACCGGCTGCCCGAGGATCGCGCGCGCCGCGGTGGCGCCGAGCGCCATCACGAGCTTGGGCCCAACCAGGCGCAACTCCTCCGCGAGCCACCAGCGGCAGGCCTCGATCTCACCCGTGCTGGGTTTGATGTGCAGCCGGCGCTTGCCGCGCGACTCGAACTTGAAGTGTTTGACGGCGTTGCTGATATAGACGGAGCGGCGATCGAGGCCCGCCGCATGCAGCGCCTGATCGAGCACCCCTCCGGCCGGTCCCACAAACGGCTGTCCCCGCAGATCCTCCGAGTCCCCCGGCCCCTCGCCGACCAGCATCAACGCGGACGGCACGAGCCCTTCTCCGGGCACTCCTTGCGTCGCAGCCTTCCATAACGGACAGCGCTTACACTCGTTCACCGCCGCCCGCAGCTCCTGCAGCGAGCTCAAGGTGCGCGCGCCGGTAAGGTTGTTGCCCGTGTGATCCTGCGGCCGCTTGCCCCCACCCTGCGGCTCGGTGTCCTCAGGCTTCATCGTCAAGGTCTAATGAGCCAGCCGCTTCGTTGTTCCGCCGCGTGTGGAGATTGCAAAGAGACGATCTTCAAAGCCTGACAGTCAGGTATTCCTCGAGCAGGAGCTGGGCAAGTTAGGATTTTATTCGCCCTGCGCGGTCAGATGCTGCCGGGCGATGGTTCCCGGCCGGCCGGCCGGGAACCATCAACTGGTGGAGGCGGGGAGAATCGAACTCCCGTCCGCAAGCGCTAGACTGCAGGTTCTACGTACGTAGCTCGCTCTTTGTTTCTCGCGCGGCGCTACCCGAGGAGCAGGGAAGACGCAACGCCAGCGGACAGTGACTCTTAACGATCCGGCCTGTCGCACGCCGCATCGCGATCCTGTGAGCGCGTCCCCTGATTCGGTCGCACAGGCACGAGCCGGTCAGAGGTCAGCTGCGTTTAGGCAGCTAGAGCGTAGTTGTCGTCGTTGGCAACTATGTTTTGCAGCGTGATTAACGAGGGCACTGCACCTCGGTACGCCCCTGAAGGTTCGCAACCCACGTCGAAACCGGTCGCCCCCAAAGGTCCGGCGTCAGGATACCTCAAGACCGCGGTGGCGCGTGGAAATTCCACTTGCGCTCAAGCTCGCGCGCGGTTGCGCTCAACCGCGCCTCAACAACCGTGCCTTGTCTCGCTGCCAGTCGCGGTCTTTCTCGACGGCGCGCTTGTCGTGCTGCTTCTTGCCTTTGGCGAGCCCGACCTGCAGTTTGGCGCGGCCGCTCTTCCAGTACAGCTCAAGCGGCACCAGCGTGTAGCCCTTGCGCTCAACGGCACCGATGAGGCCTTGCAGCTCACTGTGGTGGAGCAGCAGCTTGCGTGTCCTCACGGGATCGGCGCTCACGTGCGTTGAGGTCGACGCCAGCGGCGAGAGGTGCGCGCCGATCAGAAATGCTTCGCCGTCGCGCAGGTAGACGTAGGCTTCCTTCAACTGCGCGCGCCCGGCGCGCATCGCCTTCACTTCCCAGCCCTGCAGGGCGATGCCGGCCTCGTAGCGTTCCTCGATGAAATAGTCGAAGCGCGCCTTGCGGTTCTCGGCAATGAGTTGGCGGGATTCTGCGGCTTTGGCCATTTAGAGTTGGGGTGCGGCGCGCTGCGGGGGCCATGAGGGGTTTGGCTGCGGAATTGTATCCCGTTGTGGCGATGAGCCGAGGTTTCCTGGGACAATCTCGCCATGCGAGAAGTCAAGCACTCGGCGCTCGTCGCCCAGCCGCCGAGTCGACTGTTCGCCCTCATCAACGATATCGAGAGCTATCCGCAGTTCCTTCCCTGGTGCACGCGCGCGAAGGTGCAGTCCCGCTCGGAGCGGGAGATCGTCGCCACGGTCGGCGTGAAGCGCGGTCCGTTACACGCTGAATTCACCACGCGTAACGACCTCGAGCCCGATAGGCGCATCCGGATGCACCTCGTGAGCGGGCCGTTTCGCATGCTGGAAGGCGAGTGGCTGCTTACCCCGGTCGGCGACGGCGGATGTCGCGCGGAGCTGATCATGCGATTCGCGTTCAGGAATCCATTTATGACGCTGTTGCTCGAGCAGAAGTTCGCGGAGACTGCAGCGTCGCTCGTGGACGCCTTCGTTGCGCGCGCCCGCTCGCTGCCATGACCGAGCCCGGCCGCAAGCGGTGTGTCGTCGCTTATGCCACGC
>VBNY01000082.1 GCA_005877705.1 Gammaproteobacteria bacterium | reverse complement strand
CACCCCAGGAAATCGCAGACGATTTCCCGGGACCCCGCCGCGAGCGGGCTTGGCATGCGGGCGAAAACCACGCTTTTCGCCCGCCGCCAAAACTGTGCGACGACGTCGGTTCCGCTGAAACGGCCACAAGCCAGTTTCAGCCCATACAGAATGGCCGCAGGCCGCTTTTTCCAAGTCAACTACAGAATCGGAAACTTGGCGGGCGAGGGACCCTGATCCGGCGCCGCCGGTGCGGCATTCGGTACGTTGTCGCGCTGGAAACGGGCCACCTTGTCTTCCTTGAAATACACGATGAGGTGGCGCTCCTCGGCCTTGCGCAGGCGGCCGCGCTTGAAGTAATAGAGGTAGTCCCAGCGGTCCTTGTCGAACGCGTCCGGGACCATCGGTGTGCCGAGCAGGTAGCGGACCTGGCTGCGGGTCATGCCGACCTGCAGCTGATCCACGGTGCGCCCTTCGAGGTAATTGCCCTGCTGGATGTTCATGCGATACACGCAGCCGGCGAACAGCGGCGCGAGCAGCAGCAACCCGGCAACCAATCCGCGGCAACTCGAGTTATCACGTGCTAGGCGCATGCGGGTCCGATAGGGGATAATGCGCGGCGCATATTACCGGATCGCCGGAGACATCGCTTGGAAGGCAAGGACCTTCGCAAAGCCGGTTTGAAGGTGACGCTGCCCCGCCTGAAGATCCTCGAGATTCTCGAGAGCAGCTCCACACGCCACCTGTCGGCCGAGGACATCTACCGCTCGCTCCTCGATTCCAACGAGGACATCGGGCTCGCCACCGTGTACCGCGTGCTCACGCAGTTCGAGGCGGCCGGGCTCGTCACGCGCCATCACTTCGAGGATGGCATGGCCGTCTTCGAGCTCAACCAGGGCACGCATCACGACCACATCGTGTGTCTGGACTGCGGTCGCGTCGAGGAGTTCATGGACTCCGGGATCGAGGAGCGGCAGACGGCGGTGGCGCACAGGCTGGGGTTCGCCATCCGCGATCACTCGCTCATCCTGTACGGACGCTGCGAGCGCCCCAACTGCGCCTTCCGCAAGAAGGCTAGTTAGATTGGCTGAAAACGCCTGCGGCGTTTTCAGCAGCCAGCCCACTGGCTGTTTGGGGCGCGCGGGCGAAAGGCGTGACTTTCGCCCGCTAAACAGCATGCCGGTTCCGGCTGCGGCGCCTCTTAGCGGCGCTTCGAGGTCGGCCGCGGCTGCCGGGAGGGTTCCTCCAAGGCGACGGGGCTTGCGACCTTGAGCATCTCTTTTGCATGCTCGCGCGCCCTGGAAGTCACCTCGATGCCGCCGAGCATGCGCGCCAGTTCCTCCACGCGATCTTGAGGCGCAAGCTCGCTCACGGCCGTGCGCGTCGTGCGGCCGTCGGTGAGTTTTGTGACGCGCAGATGGTGATGCCCCTGGGAAGCAACCTGCGGCAGGTGGGTAACGCACAGCACCTGGCTGCGCTCCCCCAGGGAGCGCAGCTCGCGGCCGACGATCTCCGCCACCGCTCCGCCAATGCCCGCATCCACTTCGTCGAACACCATGCAGCGTGTCTCACCTGCCGCGCGTGACACCTGCACAGCGAGTGACAGGCGTGACAGCTCGCCGCCGGAGGCCACTTTCGCCAGCGCACGCAGCGGCTGACCGGGGTTGGCGGTGACGCTGAACTCGATCTGGTCGACTCCGTGCTGAGTGGGCTCGGAGTTGCCGTTCTGGGTGACTTCCACCTGGAACCGGCCACCAGACATGCCAAGCGTCTGCATCCGCGCGGTGATGTCTTTCGCGAGCGCACGGCCGGCCTGCGCGCGCCGCCCTGAAAGCTGCTCAGCCTGCGCGCGGTAGCTCTCGAGCGCCGCGCCTAGATCCTTGCGCAGCGCTGCCAGGTCGAGCTCGGCTCGTTCGAGCGCCTCGAGCTCCGCGGCGAGGTGCCGCGCGCGCTCGGGCAGCTCGGCCGGCGCCACCCGGTTCTTGCGCGCCAGCTCCTCGATCGCCGCCAGTCGTTTCTCGACCTCATCCTGGCGTGTCGAATCGATGTCGAGGGTTTCGCGGTAATGTTCCAGCTCGCGTGCCGCCTCGCGAATCTGAATCGAAGCTTCCTCCACGAGCGCCACCACCGAGGCGAGCTTAGGGTCCAACGTCGTGAGGCCGCGCAGCGCCTGCAGAGCGCGGCTGAGACCCGCGTGTGCGCTTGCCTCCTCGTTTTCGTAGAGCTGCTCGAGAGCGGCGTGCGCGGCCTCCGCAAGCCGACCACGGTTGGCCAGTCGGGCGCGCTCCTCGGCGAGCTTCTCGACTTCACCGTCCTGCAGCTGCAGGGCGGTCAGCTCGTGGACCTGATACTTCAGCAGCTCGAGCTTCGCATCGCGGTCGCGCGCTTTGCTCTCGAGCTCGAGGGTGCGGTTCAGCAGCTCGAGCCACACCCGATAGGCGATTCCTACCTGTCCCGTGAGCGGCTCGAGTCGACCGTAACCGTCGAGCAGCTCGCGCTGCGGCGCGCTGCGCATGAGAGATTGGAATTCGTGCTGACCGTGGATATCGATGAGGATGTTGCCGGCCTCACGCAGCAGCTGCAGGGGCACGGACTGCCCGTTGAGGTATGCGCGTGAGCGGCCATCTGCCGCTACGACACGGCGCAGGCTGAGTTCCTCTGCAGCGCTGACCGACTGCTCCTCGAGCCATTGCTGCAGCTCGCGCGAAGCGTGGGTCACATCGAAAACCCCGGAAATCTCCGCGCGCTCGGCGCCGTGCCTGACCACCTCCGCGCCAGCACGGCCGCCGGCCAGCAGCTGCAGGGCATCGACCAGGATCGACTTGCCCGCTCCGGTTTCGCCCGTCAGCACCGTCAACCCGGGGCGCAGCTCGAGCTCGATGGTGTCGATGATGGCGAAGTCGCGCACCTGAAGATAAGTGAGCATGCGAGAAGCGCTCAGCGCTCGAAGCTGCCGCGTCCCCAGTGAAGCTTGGAGCGCAGCAGCCTGTAGTAGTCATGCCCGTCCGGGTGCAGCAGCGTGATGCGCTCGGCGGCCGACTTCACCTGCAGGCGGTCGCCGGGCGCGATCTCCCCGAGGACGATGCCATCGCACGCCACCTGGGCGTACGTGTCGGGCCGCTCGAGCAGCTCGACTTCGATCAGCGAGCGCGCAGAGACGACGATCGGCCGGTCCGAAAGGGTGTGCGGGCAGATCGGAGTCATGACCAGCACATCGAGGTGCGGCTCGATGATCGGGCCGCCGCAGGAGAGCGCGTAGGCGGTCGAGCCCGTCGCGCTGGCGACGATGATGCCGTCGCCTGCGTGCGTGTTGACATAGTCCCCATCGACCTTGGTCTCGAAGTCGAGCATCCGGCCGGTGGCGTGCTTCTGGAGCACGACATCGTTCAGCGCGAGGGCCTCCGCGACGGGCTGCCCGTTGGCGCTGCGCAGACACGCGGCTAGCAGCGGCCGCTCGTCCGCCTGCAGCCGCCCCTGGAGTGCAGCGTCGACGCACACAAACATGTCCTGCGGCATGACGTCGGTCAGAAATCCGAGGCGGCCGCGGTTGATCCCCAGCAACGGCACCCCATGGCGCGCCACCAGGCCGGCCGCATAGAGCAGCGTGCCGTCCCCGCCGATGGCGATGACCAGGTCGGCATGCGCGCCGATTTCGCGCTCCGCAACCCGCAACACGTGCTGACCCGTCTGGCCGAGGGGCGCATCCTCGCCCACGATCACCTGGACCTGGCGGGCGCTCAGGTGCGGCAGCAGCGCAGCGACGGATTCCGCCACGCGCGGATCCGAGAGTCTGCCCACCAGTGCGCACCTGCGAACGGGAAAGGCCATCTGCGTTGCCTCGCTGAACACCTCGCAACCCGGGCGAGGCGCGCATTTGTAACACGCTACGTAAGGCTTCGGCCAATGCCGCGCAGCGCCTATGGGGTGTTCCACGGCCCCCCGGGCGGGTTGCTTGACGGTGGGCGCGGCCATCGCTAGCTTTTTGAGCAGCAGACATGCATTGTGCGGAGTAGGCGGTTATAGGCACTTATGGTGCACGAAGGTCGAGAAGAGGCGTTGAGCGAGCGAGCTCAACACCTGCTGCGCGTTCTCATCGAGAGCTACATTCGCGATGGCATGCCGATGGGCTCCCGTGCGCTGTCGCGCGAGTCCGGGCTGCAGTTGAGCTCCGCGACGATCCGCAACGTCATGGCGGATCTCGAGGAGCTGGGCTTCGTCGCCTCCCCGCACACCTCCGCGGGGCGTATCCCGACCGACAAGGGATACCGGTTCTTCGTCGATACGCTGCTGCACGTGCAGCCGCTCGATCAGGCCGCCGCCGCCGAGATCCGCCGCCAGTTCGACGCGACCCGCGAGAGCTCCAAGGAGCTCATCGCCACCGTGTCGCAGCTGCTCTCGAGCCTCACTCAGCTCGCCGGCGTCGTGACCGTGCCGCGCGCCCAACAGGCTTCGATCACGCAGATCGAGTTCGTGGCGCTGTCGGAGAACCGCGTGCTCGTCGTGCTGGTGTACAACGACCGCGAGGTCCAGAACCGCATCATCCAGCTCGAGCGCCATTACTCGCCTGACGAGCTGAAGCGCGCCTCGAACTACCTCAGCGAGCAGTTCCGGGGCCGCTCGCTGCCGCAGGTGCGCCAGGAGATCCTGCGGCAGTTGAAGGAAACCCACGCGCACATGAACCAGCTCATGCTGGATGCCATCTCGGTGGCGCAGCACGTGTTCGAGGCCGGCGCCACCGAGGAGCGTGTCGAGTACGTCATCAAGGGCGAGACCAACCTCATGGGGGTGGCGGAGCTCTCGAGCGTCGAGAAGCTGCGCCGCCTGTTCGAGGCATTCAACGAGCAGCGCGACTTCCTGCACCTGCTGGATCAGAGCCTGAACGCGGAAGGGGTGCAGATCTTCATCGGCCACGAGTCCGGCTATCAGATCCTCGACGACTGCAGCGTGGTCACGGCACCCTATGCGGTGGGCGATGCGGTCGTCGGCGTGCTGGGCGTCATCGGGCCTACCCGGATGGCCTACGAGCGCGTCATTCCCATCGTCGACATGACGGCTAAACTACTCGGGGCCGCCTTGAATTCGCGGCGCTGACGCCCTTATTTATGGGCCGAAAGTCGCCTGGCGGCGGTTCCTTGGTTGCCGAAAGCGGCCTGACGGCCCTTTCGGGTCGCGAGCAAAAGGCGCGACTTTTGCTCGCTCAGCAGCCAGCCTAGGGCCGTTTTTGTGCTCGCGCGCAAAAGGCGCGGCTTTTGCGCGCGAAAGCAGGCCGGTTTCGCATAGGGCTTTTTGTGTGCCGGCTGCAAGTGGCCTGGCGGCCTTTTTGGGCGGCTCGGCTCGTAACTGCTTGTTTTTCGAGCCGACCGCCGTGTTGCCGGAAACTGCCGCGCAGCTGGTCGAGCTCGAGCGCCTGCAGCAGGCGCTCAGTGAAGCCGAGGAGCGCGCCAGGAATAACTGGGAGCAGTATCTGCGTGCGGTGGCGGAGCTCGACAACGTGCGCAAGCGCGCGCAGCGCGACATAGAGGCCGCCAACCGCTACGGCCTGGAGAAATTCGCGGCCGAGCTGCTGCCCGTGATGGACAGCCTGCAGCTTGCGGTACAGAACGCCGATCAGGCGGACCCGCAGAGCCTCCGGGAGGGGCAGGAAGCCACACTGCAGCTGCTCGCCAAGGCGCTGGAGAAGCTCGGGGTGGCGGTGATCGAGCCGCTGGGCGAGCCTTTCGATCCGACGCGCCACGAGGCGATGCTGGCGCAGGAATCGAGCACCGCGGAGCCGAACTCGGTGATCCGGGTCGTGCAGCCGGGCTACGAGCTGAGCGGCCGCCTGCTGCGGCCTGCGCGGGTGATCGTGGCGAAGGCGCCGGTCGCGGACTTGAATCGCCGTTGAGCGTACCCAAGAAGAGCCTCTAGTCCATACCCCTTTTGCGAGAGATGTTGGCGGAGTAAACCCATGGCAAAGGTAATCGGCATCGACCTTGGCACGACCAATTCGTGCGTGGCCATCATGGAGGGCGGCAAGCCCCGCGTGATCGAGAACAGCGAAGGCGATCGCACGACCCCCTCGATCGTGGCCTTCACGAAGGACGGCGAGGTGCTCGTGGGGCAGCCCGCGAAGCGCCAGGCGGTGACCAACCCGCAGAACACCCTGTTCGCCATCAAGCGCCTCATCGGCCGCAAGTTCGAGGACGAAGTGGTGCAGCGGGACATCAAGATGGTCCCGTACAAGATCGTGCGCGCCGACAACGGCGACGCCTGGGTCGAGGTTCAGGGCAAGAAAATGGCCCCGCCGGAGATCTCGGCGCGGGTGCTCATGAAGATGAAGAAGACCGCCGAGGACTATCTCGGCGAGCCGGTCACGGAGGCCGTCATCACCGTGCCGGCGTATTTCAACGATTCGCAGCGCCAGGCGACCAAGGACGCCGGCCGCATCGCCGGGCTCGAGGTCAAGCGCATCATCAACGAGCCGACGGCGGCCGCGCTCGCCTACGGACTGGACAAGCAGGGCGGTGACCGCAAGATCGCGGTGTACGACCTGGGCGGCGGTACGTTCGATATCTCGCTCATCGAGATCGCCGCGGTCGACGGCGAGCGCCAGTTTGAAGTGCTCTCGACCAACGGCGACACGTTCCTCGGCGGCGAGGACTTCGACCAGCGCATCATCAATTTCCTGGCCGAGGAGTTTCAGAAGGAGTCCGGCGTCGACGTGCGCAAGGACCCGCTCGCCATGCAGCGCTTGAAGGAGGCGGGAGAGAAAGCCAAGATCGAGCTGTCCTCCACCCAGCAGACCGACATCAACCTGCCGTACATCACGGCGGACGCCTCGGGACCGAAGCATCTCAACATCAAGCTGACGCGGGCGAAGCTCGAGTCGCTGGTGGAGGATCTCGTTCAGAAGACCATCGGTCCGTGCCGCACGGCGCTCAAGGATGCAGGTGTGGCGGCCAGCGACATCGCCGAAGTCATCCTGGTCGGCGGCCAGACTCGCATGCCGCTGGTGCAGAAGTACGTGAAGGACTTCTTCGGCAAGGAGCCGCGCAAGGACGTCAACCCCGATGAGGCGGTCGCGGTCGGCGCGGCGATTCAGGCCGGCGTGCTCGCGGGCGAAGTGAAGGATGTGTTGCTGCTCGATGTGACTCCGCTGTCGCTCGGTATCGAGACACTCGGCGGCATCATGACCAAGCTGATCGAGAAGAACACCACGATTCCCACCAAGGCATCGCAGGTGTTCTCGACGGCCGACGACAACCAGACGGCGGTGACCATTCACGTGCTGCAGGGTGAGCGCGACCGGGCGGCGGACAACAAGTCGCTCGGCAAGTTCGATCTGACCGACCTCCCGCCCGCCCCGCGCGGCATGCCGCAGGTGGAGGTGTCCTTCGACATCGACGCGAATGGCATTCTCAACGTGTCCGCGAAGGACAAGGCGACCGGCCGGGAGCAGAAGATCGTCATCAAGGCCTCGAGCGGCCTCACCGAGGACGAGATCAAGCGCATGGTGCGCGATGCCGAGGCGCATGCCGCGGAAGACAAACGCTTCCGCGAGCTCGTCGAGACGCGCAACAAGGCGGATGCCCTGATCCACGCGGTGGAGAAGTCGCTGAAGGACCTCGGCGACAAGGTAGAGGCCGGCGAGCGTGGCAAGGTCGAAGCGGCGGTCTCCGACCTGCGCACGGCGTTGAAGAGCGATGAGCGCAACGTCATCGAGAAGAAGACTGAAGCGCTCGCGCAGGCCGCTGCCAGCATCGCGCAGCGCGCCTACGCTGCCGGGCAGGGTGGTGCCGCGGGCGGCGCCGGTA